>JAIFWL010000033.1 GCA_019661845.1 Candidatus Parcubacteria bacterium | reverse complement strand
AAGATTGGTAGGAGAGAGGGGTGGACATTGAGCGTGCCCCACTTCGGCATATCAACCAGTTCCTTCGGCAAGATTTTCCCAAACGACGCGACGATAAATACATCTGCATTGAGCTCACGCAACTTATCCATATCCAAATCTTCTTTAGCTGAAGTGATAGTAAGGAGTGGGGAGTAACCAGCTTTAACAAGCTCATCTAGTACAAGTTCGGAGAAGCGTGATGAGCCGAAGAAGACGAATTTGATTTTATCCTGCATTTTCTTTCTCTGTTGGAGGTAAGTCTCTTATGTTCTCTGCCTTGTCTATAAATAATATGCCGTTCAGGTGGTCTGTCTCGTGTTGGAAGATCTGTGCCAAGAGTCCTGATGCGCCGAGAGTGACCCTCTTACCATTCTCATCATATGCAGTGATAGTCGCCTTCTCGTGTCTCTCCACTTCTCCATAGAGCCAGCGCACCGAGAGGCAACCCTCTTCCATCTTCTTCTTCCGCTTAGACACTTTAATAATCTCTGGGTTTATGAATACCAAGTCGTTTAACTCTTCTTCAGGATCGACTTCCTTCTTGCCTTTGGAAAGTTGGATAGCTCCTCCACTTACTACAAAGATTCTTAAACTCTCTCCCACTTGTGGCGCGGCGATAGCCACTCCATCCTCCTCGGCATGGAGAGCCTTCTTCATCTTCGATATTAAGTCACCAATCTTCTTCGACCCAATGTCGCTTAAGGGCACAGGCTTAGCCACCTCACGGAGAACCGCGGATTTCTTGTGGTCTAGGATCTTTATCTTCTTGGTTGTCATAGGATGCTCTCAGGATCCACTTTAATACTAAACTCCGGTCCGAGCAAAGACAAAGTTCTCACCAAGTCCTTATCCGGCCACTTGTCTCTCGGTATGCGTAAGATGATAGAGTCCTTGTAACTCTCTGGTTGCCACTCGAGTAGAGCACCCTTAGCTCGTACCAAACTCTCTTTACTCTTAAGCGATATGAGTTCTACTTTTATAAAGATAGAGAATGGGGGATAGAGAAGGGATTTCCTCTCGCCCACTTCGTTTAAGTAGAAGTCGATAATGTTGCCTTGCGCTGACCATGCCAAGATCTGCTTACCGATGTTACGAGTTTGAATGATGGATTCATTCTGCGTCATCTCGCGGATGCGACTCACGAGGTAGAAGATCCTTTCGTTAATATTGAAGTCGGGGATAGAAAATAGTGCGTCAGCCGACACAAGTGCCGTATAAGGAATCTTCTCTAAGTGGAAGAAGGCTAGTTCCGTACCCACCAAGATGCCCCCCTTCTCTCTGAAGTTGTGAATAATTTTGCGTGCAGTCACATCGCTTGGCGCATGATCCTTGTCGAGTATGTGTACCTTCGCTTCGTGGAAGAGCTCCCTCGCTTCAGCGGCTATGCGCTCAATGCCGATGCCAAGCGGGACGAGTTTCCAACTTCCACAGTACCCACACACAGTATGACTCTCACGCCGAGTGCCACATGCATGACAGATGTAGATATTGTTTTCATTATTCTTTTTATGTAAGACCACTGGCGCCCCACAGTTTAAGCAGGGGAGGACGAAGCCGCAGTCGCCACATACTGTAGTCGGAGCAAGACCCTTACGTGCGCCGAAGAGGAATATCCTCTCCTTCTCCTCCAGCGCTTTGTGTATAAGAGATTTAAGCTCGGGAGAGAAGATCTCGAACTTGCCACGCTGGTCTGGACGACTACTTACATCCACGAGCTTGGTCGGAGCGCTCGGTAGTCGCCAGCGGATGAGTGAGAGCTCTCCGTATTCACCACTCTTCTCCTTCCATAAAGATTCAATACTTAATATCGAATCTCCAAGCACGAGTTGGCGACCAGTCTCCTTACAAATCTTCTCTGCTAATACTTTGTAATGGATAAACGGTCGTGCGAGAGTGCGATACACACGCGAGTTCTCTCGTTCGAGTATAAGAGTATCTAAATCTGGTCTATCAAATGTTATGCCAGCGGGAGTGGTGATAAATAGCACTGGGTGCTCCTTAGTACGGGCTTCCTCCCACATCTTCTTCGCATCACCCTTCTTCTCCTTCAGGGTAAAGACGTGTACATAAGGCTCTATGCCTTGGCTCAAATTCTCTCTCGCTTTAATAGCATCATAATGTGTGGGTACGATAAATAAGACAGAGGCCTGCCGAGCGAAGGCTTGCCGGATGAGTGCACGATACTGGCCGAACCGCTCATCAACTTCCATTTGGACGAAGAACGTCTCCTTCGTCTTCAGCTCTGCCTTACCATTATCTTTTGATTGTTCAGAGTTTTTGAAGAATTGTTCAGGGCTTTCTAAAAGCATTTTCGGCACCATAGAGTAGAGTAGCAGACCGGGTTGCATTGCATAGTAAACACTCGTTTCCATCACTCCTTTCATAAACGCGGGGTGGAAGCCAGCTGGTAAAACATTCTTCTCTGAGATTTTCTTCAACGCGAATCCGGCTCGACGAATCTCACTCTTCGCAGAGTAAGCGCTCTTACTATTGAGTACCACCGCAAGACTTAAGGAGTTTCTTAATAGAACTTTTACCAATGTTCCAGGAAGGAGTTTGGTGGTAGAGAAGTAGGATAGATTTCCAATTAATGAGCTTTTCGACAGGGGAGCCACTTCAACAATATAGGTTCCAGTTGAGGCTTTTCCCTTCGGCATGGCGTTATAGTATCATGACGCGAATAGTTACGAATGTGATCGAATTTTCTAATAATTCGTATCATTCGGTCATATTCGTTATAATTCGTATCATGGCGAAGAAGCTCGGCATCGACCTCGGCACTACCAATATCTTGGTCTTTGTGCCTGGGAAAGGCATTGTTTTAAACGAGCCATCGGTGGTCGCAGTCTCTGACGACAACAAGATTCTAGCTATTGGTGCAGAGGCGAAGATCATGATCGGCCGTACTCCTGGCGACATCATCGCGTATCGCCCGATGAAGGATGGAGTGATAGCAGATTATCGTGTGACCGAGGCCATGCTTCGTTACTACATCGATAAGACTCTGGGCAAGTGGAATATTTTTAAACCTGATGTGCTCATCTCGGTTCCTGCTGGAGTTACTTCAACCGAGCGACGTGCAGTTATAGAAGCTGCGGTCAAGGCCGGTGCGAAGAACGCGTATGTGGTCAAGGAACCCATCCTTGCTGCCATTGGTGCAGGTATTCCTATTCATGAAGCGGCAGGGCACATGATCGTGGATATTGGTGGAGGGACAACAGACGTGGCCGTAATTTCCTTAGGTGGCATTGTCGCCTCAACTTCAGTAAAGGTCGCTGGGAATAAGCTGGACGCAGCGATTGCTGATTATATTAAGAAGACATTTAATCTTGTGATCGGTGACAAGATGGCAGAGGATATTAAGATCAAGGTTGGAAGTGCTATTCCTCTGGACGAAGAACTTACCATGTCGGTGAAGGGTCGCGACTTTATCCTCGGTCTTCCTCGTACTGTGGAGGTGAAGAGTAATGAAGTGGTGAAAGCAATTTCCAAAGAGCTTCGTGAGATGGTGAAGGCTGTTAAAGAAGTTTTGCAAGAAACTCCGCCAGAACTCTCGTCAGATATTATCGATCGCGGCATCATTATGACTGGTGGTTCCTCGCAACTCCGTAATTTCCCCGAACTCATGTTCCGTCGTACAGGAGTTAAAGCTGTTTTGGCTGAAGACGCGTACTATTGTGTAGCCAAGGGCACAGGTGTAGCGCTTGAACATTTAGATACTTACAAGAAGAGCATAATAACCAAGCGTTAAGCCGTATTCTAGGCATCCATATTTTGCGCTTGACTTTTATATAAAGGGATGATAAGCTATTAACTGGGCCCACGAGGAGACGTCCTCGTCGATCGCTTAGCCACGCAGCCGCCGCCCAGAAAAAGGCGACCAACTGCGACGGCATGTTCTCAGTTTCTTATTTCGGCTTTGACCCCCTTTGGACGCTTCGACTGTTTCTGTTTCTCTCACTCAGGGGGCCTTGCGGCCGCAAGGCCCCCACCCAGGCCGGCGAAACCCTTTTCAGGGGAGTAGCCGGCTTTTTTTATTTAGACGTTAAATGTTAATGTGATTCAAATGCCTGCAATCAAATTTACTATTGAAAAAGAACTCCCCGACGTGGCAGGTCGAGGAGTTCTAGGAAGGGCGGGGAAGATTACGACTCCGCACGGAGAGATTCTTACACCTGCGTTTGTGAGTGTGGGGACGAAGGCGACAGTGAAGGCACTTACGCCAGAACAAATTTTAGAAACTGGTGCGCAAGTGGTGCTTGCCAATACTTACCACCTTTACCTTGAACCAGGAGATGAGAGGGTGAAGCAGTTTGGAGGACTGCACAAGTTTATGAATTGGCGTGGACCCATGATGACAGACTCCGGTGGCTTCCAAGTGTTCTCTCTCGGCGCAGCGTATGGCAAGGAGTTGAGTAAGATCACGAAGATTACTGATCCTTCACAAATTCTTGCTGAACGATCGCTCGACCGCGAAGGTCCACCACTCGCTCAAGTGGGGAGTGATGGAGTCTCCTTCCGCTCACACATTGATGGTTCATTACACTACATCACTCCGGAGAAGAGCATTGAGATCCAACACAACCTTGGTGCTGATATCATCTTCGCTTTCGATGAATGTACTTCACCTACGGAAGACTTCCGTTATCAAGAGGAAGCACTAGAGCGGACACACAGGTGGGCAGAGAGGAGTTTAGAACATCATAAGAAATTATTAGACCCCTCCCAACCCTCCCCTTGGCCGGCTCGCTCGACTTTGACGGTTTTGGTATTGGGGGGAGCTTCGCTAAGGAAGATATGGAGACTGCAGTGAAGTGGTGTAACGAAATCTTACCGAAGGATAAGCCGAGACACCTCTTGGGCATCGGTGAGCCGGAAGATTTGTTCATGGGTGTAGAGAATGGGGTCGACTTGTTTGATTGCGTCGCTCCGACGAGGAACGGTCGTGGTGGCACTCTCTATACTACGCGCGGGAAGATTAATATACGGAATGCTGAATATCGCGAGGATACCGGTCCTATTGATGCAGATTGCACTTGCCCAGTGTGTCAACCTGCCACGTCGACACATTACTCCCGCGCATACTTGTGCCACCTATACCGCGCACACGAGATGCTCGGGGGCACACTTGGTTCAATCCATAACCTCTACTTCATCATTAATTTAGTGAAGAAGATGAGGGAGGCCATACTGGATAATCATTTTGAAGAGTTTAAAAACGACTTTCTTGCACGGTATCTAAGCTAGTGCTAGCATTATTTATATGAATCAGTATTGGTACGGCTTTAACTTCAAGAAGCACCTCTGGATTAAGAGGGGGCTTGTTGGTGCCGTCTAGTACTTCTAAGACAAAGCCAGGAACAAGCCCCCGAATTCTCGGGAGCTTGTTCTGTCTTAGTCTGACAGAGAGTTCTTTCATCAAGGAGGAAACATGAAGAAGCTAGACAGTACCCAGGTCGAGAAGGAGCTCGGTGCACCCTATGACTGCTCGAAGCCGGGGACGCCGCTCCACCCCATGACGGACGTCGACCTCGCCGAGTCTTACGGCCTCGGCCGACCCGGTTCCGAAAAGGCGCGGATCGATCCCGGCGTGGTCCGGAACCCGCACGGCTTCATGGGCAAGTAGCCCTGCTTCTCTCACCGAAATTTAAGGACGGTCGCCGAGACCGTCCTTCTTGTTGTATAGTGATGATTCAAATGGGAACATTTAAGATCAACAACGACTTCAAGCCTGCTGGTGATCAGCCCAAGGCTATCGAGAAGTTGGTAAAAGGAGTAAAGAAAGGTCTGCGCCACCAGACCCTTCTTGGTGTTACCGGTTCAGGTAAAACTTTTACCGCGGCCAATGTGATCGCAGAGATTGGTAAACCCACTCTTGTGATTGCGCACAATAAGACCCTAGCCGCGCAACTGGCACAAGAGTATCGGGAATTCTTCCCCGACAATGCTGTGCACTACTTCGTCTCTTACTACGACTACTACCAGCCAGAGGCGTACTTACCACACACCGACACATATATAGAGAAGGAGGCTATGATCAATGAAGAGATCGAGCGCTTGCGCCACGCCTCTACTCAAGCCTTGCTCACTCGGAAGGATGTCATCATCGTCGCTTCGGTCTCGTGTATTTATGGCTTAGGTAATCCAGAAGAATATGAGAAGGTGAATTTGAAAATTTCGAGCGGGCAGAACATTTCCCGTGCGGACCTCATTCGTGATCTTATCGACATTCATTACTCTAGGAATAATACGGACATTAAGCCCGGAGAGTTCCGCGCACTGGGTAACGCCATTGAGATCATGCCTGTGTCAGAAAGGATTGTGTATAGGATTGAGATGGAGGGGAATAAAATTGAATCTATCCAAAGGATCGATGCAGTCTCGCGTGCGTTTATAAATGAGGTCAAGGACTTCTTCCTCTTCCCAGCCAAGCACTTCATCACTGGCGACCTTGCTGTAGAACGTGCACTCAAGAGCATTAAGCACGAACTCGATGAACAACTCAAAGTGTTTAACGAAGAAGGCAAGTTACTTGAAGCAGAGCGCTTGAAGCGTCGCACTACGTACGACCTAGCGATGATTCGCGAGGTGGGTTATACGAATGGTATTGAGAACTACTCAAGACACTTCACCGGTAAGAGTGCTGGCGAGGCACCGTATACATTACTAGACTATTTTCCTAAGAAGGCCGATGGCTCACCAGACTTCCTCACTATCATCGACGAGTCGCACGTGACTGTGCCACAGATTGGTGGTATGTACTTCGGTGATAAGTCGAGGAAGGATACCTTGGTCGAACACGGTTTCAGACTGCCGAGTGCTAGAGACAACCGCCCACTTAAGTTTGAAGAATTTGAACAACGCATTGGCGAAACTATTTATACCAGTGCTACTCCAGGCGAATATGAAAAAGAGAGGAGTGGGGAAATGGTCGAGCAAGTCATCCGCCCTACTGGACTGGTGGATCCTGAAGTAGAGGTCAGACCAATACAGACGAAGGCGAGTTACAAAGGCCAGATTTTCAATTTTATTCAAGAAGCAGAGAAGGCGATAAAGAAAGGTGGTCGAGTAATCGCAACAACTCTCACCAAGAAGATGGCCGAGGACTTGAGCGAGTATTTGAAGGAGAAGGGTATTAAGGCGGAATACCTTCACAGTGATATTAAAACAATTCAGCGTATCGAGATCCTAACCTCGCTTCGTCGTGGAGAGTTCGACTGTATTGTAGGAGTGAACTTGCTTCGCGAGGGACTCGACTTGCCGGAAGTAACTCTCATAGGCATCTTGGATGCAGACAAAGAAGGATTCTTAAGAAGTGACACTGCACTCATCCAGATCATTGGTCGCGCCGCCAGGAATGTGGAGGGGAAAGTGATTCTATATGCTGACACTATGACGGGTTCGATGAAGCGAGCTATAGATGAGACTGCTCGCCGTCGCGCTATCCAAACTGCTTATAACAAAGAGCATGGCATTACACCGAAGACAATCATCAAGAAGATTAAGGATATTACCGATACTCTCGAGCGTGAGCATCACCAAGCCGTAGACCTCTTGCTTGAAACAGATTCGAAACTCTTCGCCAAGAATCCTAAGCGACTGATCAAGATGAAGAAACAAGAAATGACAGATGCTGTAAAAAACCTCGATTTCGAATCCGCCGCCATCCTCCGTGATGAGATCCGAGTGTTAGAAGCTAAACTCCCTGCTCCAAAGAAAAAATAATGAGACAAGAAATAATAGAAAACTTAAGATCTGCCTTACAAAAACCAGTCGAGAAAGAGCGAGTCGTGTACATTATGGTTGAGTTGAGAAGATTGGTGGACAAAATGAGAGAAGAAAATGGAAGCAACCTTCCTGAATGGGAGAAGGTTAAACATTGGTGCACTTGGGCGGTCCACACAAATCTTACTAATAAGGAATTTGCTATTGCAACACTGGAAGAAATGGAAAAATTCATCATTGGGCACCCTGAAGATAAATTTCATCACTCAGATTTTAATCACCAATTCTTCTCTCTTGAAGACCTAAGAGAGAGTCTCTACAATATGCTTGAGCAATTTGGGCTTCCTTCGGACATAACAAATATTCCTCCTTGGTTCATGTTTGCAAAAAACCTCGTAGAGCATCTAAAAGATTGCCCTCTCAAGAAGTCAACCGGGCTAATTAGAGAATTTCGGTTTATAAAGAAAAATCATATTCCTGTTCTTCTCTCTC
>JAIFWL010000032.1 GCA_019661845.1 Candidatus Parcubacteria bacterium | reverse complement strand
AGAGAAGGAGGAGAATTTGCAATACTCTTTCATTGATTTAAATTGACCAAGTACTACATCCTTTGAACACATGCCCAGGTGTTTCTTGTCCGCATACTCATCCCAACTGGAGAGAACAAAATTCTTATCAGGATTTAATTTATGTACTTTGTAATTTAAATTTACATATGCGCTGGCGTGTAGGAGGTATTCATTAGAATTGATATGGTTTGCTTTGAATCTACCTTGAAATAACGCCCCGCTTCTCAAATGTTTCTCATTAAAATATTTTGTGTACCCCGTTCCCAGACGATGCATAAACTTCTCAATTCCCCGTTCTTCTATTTGAGTAATAATAAAGTGAAAATGATTTTGATTTAGACAATACGCAACAAATTCTACCAATGGTTTCGCAACCTTATCTGTTTTATCAAAAGATTTTTCATAAATGCTACCAATAGGTTCGATAGTATTGAACTCTGCCATGCTTTGAAAAAATCTTGCAAGATCTTTTTGATCAGAAAAGATGGAACGTTTATCTACGCCCCTGTTATAGATATGGTAAAACTCTTTTTCTACAAAAGGGATTTTCCGCATACTCATATCAGTATATCTTAACACTTGGAAGCTCAACCTCCAAGTGTTGGAAATAAGGCTAGAAATCTATTTCTAAGAGTGGTCTTCTGCCCGAACTCTCTCCATCGTAACCTTCGTAAGAATCTTCTTCTAATAAGTTTTCCGGAATGTCCATGATAAATTCCGATGGCATGCTTACTGACTGCCTGCCGAAGACGGTGCGCACTTGCGCATAAGTAAGAATGAGTTTCTTCCTCGCGCGAGTGAGTGCTACGTAGAAGAGTCTCCTCTCTTCCTCTGCTTCCCCAGGGGTAAGATGTTCCGTATTCATCTTCGCATGCGGGAATAACCCATCTTCAAGTCCACTAATGAAGACTACATCGAACTCAAGACCCTTCGCCGCGTGTACTGTCATGAGTCTTACCGCCTTCTTATCTTCCTTCAACTCATCCTGATCACTCTGAAGTGCTGCATCGGTAAGGAATTGATTGATACCGTCTTCAGGATTTAGCGAATCGTATCGAGCGGCGAAGTTTACTAACTCATACGCGTTCGCTAAGCGGTCTGCGCCGTCCTCTCCACCATCCTTAAACTCATCTTCGAGCCCGCTTTCTTTAATAATGAAGTAGATAGTTTCACTCACCTTCCGCTGCTTAGAAGTTTCAGCAATCTTCGATAATAAGGCTCTAAAGTTAGCTAATTTACTCATCATGGCATGTGGCAACTCCTCTCCACCTCCACCAAATATTTTTACAATCGTAGTTTTACCAATACCACGCGCTGGAGTATTTATAATGCGCTTCATGTCGGCCAAGCAGTCTGGATTAAGTGATGCGCGTAAGTAAGATACGATATCCTTAACCTCCTTACGCTCGAAGAATCGCGTACCCAATATCTGGTAAGGCACACCACTATTCATAAACGCTTCTTCAAGCACACGTGATTGGAAGTTCGCACGGTAAAGTACCGCCATCTCTTCAGCAGGAGTACCACTATCAATTAATTTCTTCGCTTTACTGGCGATGAAATTCGCCTCACTCACTTCATCAAGTAACCCTTTGAAAGAAATCTTATCGCCGGAAGAATTACTGGTAAATAAATTCTTCTTCCTTCTTACCTTATTCTTCTCTATCACGGCGTTTGCCGCTTCAAGAATAGTTTTAGTCGAGCGATAATTCTCTTCTAGGGTAATTACTGTTGCATTCGGATAATCTTCTTCGAAGGCCATAATGTTTTTAATATCTGCACCACGCCAAGAATAGATATTCTGATCAATATCTCCCACTACACAAATGTTTCTATCATCTCCCACCAAGAGTTGCGAAATCTCGTACTGCACACGGTTAGTATCCTGGTACTCATCAATGTGAATAAATTTCCAAACGTTACGATAATAATCTCTTACACTCTTGTTCTCTCGCAATAGATTATTTGTTTTTAAAAGTAAGTCATCGAAGTCGAGTGCGTTGTCACGTGCAAGGATTTGCTCGTAGTGTGGCCACACTTGTGCAACTACATCGGCGAAGTAGCCTTCCTCTCCCATGCTCACCCACTCTTCCACGGTGATCCCTCTGCCCTTCTGCTTAGAGATGAGACTCATAATCTTACCCGGATCATGGACCTTAGGATCAAGATTCACTCTTACGAGAGCCTCCTTCACCACCTTCTTGCTATCATCTCGGTCGAAGATGGCGAACTGTCTTCGTAACCCTGCGTTATGTGCCTGCTCACGCAAGATGTGTACGCCGAGCGAGTGGAATGTGCTCACGAACGGCCTCTCATTCATAGAAATAGGTCTGTTAAGATCTTGATCACTGGCTAGACTCCTCTCTACTCTCTCCCGCATTTCTTTAGCGGCCTTGTTGGTAAAAGTGATGGCAAGAATGCTCTCCGGAGCGACTCCAGAGTGTACTAAGTGGCGAATGCGTTCAGAAATAGTCTTGGTTTTACCAGCACCAGCGCCAGCAAGGATTAGAACGGGGCCTTCGGTCGCCATCACCGCCCTTTTCTGCTCGGAATTTAGATTTTGGAGTAAATTTCCACTCATGAGAGACACTATAACATAGGGGGATAAGTCAATTGCGGAGTAGCTTGCCAGGGCGCTATAATGTATAGACACAAATGAAAGAACGTGGTCACATGGCTCGATTGAGCCATTTCGTCATCTTGGGCCTCATACTCCTCCCCGTCCTCGCTTGGGGTAAGAGTCTTCAAATTTTGCGTACTCCGGACAAGAAGGATGCCGGCAACTCCCAGACCATGGACCTCCTAGACGGTTATTTGAATACTAATCCTTCAGGAATTGGTGGAGCTGTCCTCGCTATAGTAGATGAAACGATGATTGCTTCCGAGGGTGAGGACTCAGGCGCCTTCGTTGACCCAGGACAATCTGGTAATGGCCAGATTAGTACCTATGTAGTGCGTGAAGGCGACACCCTTTCAAGTATTGCCAAGCTCTACAACGTGTCGGTAAACACCATTGCTTGGACCAACAACATTAGTAACGGCAGGATTAAGCCAGGTGACGAGCTCGTTATCCTTCCTATCTCCGGCGTGCGCCATGTGGTGAAGAGTGGAGATACTATCGCCACAATTGCTAAGAAATATAATGCCGATCAAGGCGACATCCTTGCTTATAACCGCTTAGGCACTAATCCTAAGCTAGTTGTGGGTCAAGAGATTATCGTCCCAGATGGTGAAATGTCCTCCGTCGCCGGTGCTTCAAGCGCTACGACCAAGATCGTGAGTGGTCTTAAGGAAGCCGTAGGTTACTTCCTCCGCCCAATCGTCGGTGGTAGGAAGAGTCAGGGTATCCATGGTCACAACGCCGTCGACCTAGCTGCCCCAATAGGTACTCCAATCATGGCCGCTGCAGATGGTAAGGTTATCGTCTCTGCTTCAAGTGGTTATAACGGTGGTTACGGAATCTACGTGGTAATCAGCCACCCAAATGGTACGCAAACTGTCTATGGTCACATGAGTACTAACTTCGTGAAGGTTGGGCAGAATGTCTCCCAAGGTGATGTCATTGGTCGCATTGGTATGACAGGCAACACTAGTGGTCCGCACGTCCACTTCGAAGTGAGAGGTGCCAAGAACCCGTTCTAAGTAGAACGGGTTCTTGCTTCGTAGCTTCACTAGCTTATCTAGGTTCATAGCTTTTTAAACACGCAATTTCCCAATCATTACATGGAGCATTTTCATTTCTTCATCTAAAATTTTTCTTACTTTATCTAACTTATCGGGGTTACCCAATCTCAATCTCTCTGCGATATATATTTCTGTTTCTAACTCTGCTCCCGAGGCGTATGCAATACGTACAAAATGTAAAAAATCTTTCCTACTTCCTCGATGACGACCTTCAGCTATGTTTGCAGGAAGTGATACTGCTGCTCTTTTGATTTGGCTTGATAAGCCAAACATTTCTTCTTTAGGAAAATCTTTTGTGAAATCATAAACTGCGGCTACTAAGTCTATGCCTTTCTGCCAAACAATCAGATCTTTGTATGAATGTATTACGTTTTTATCCATAAGCTGTTTAAGCTAGTTAAGCTTCTGAAGCTGTGAAGCTACATATCGAATTTTTTCGGTCTGTATTCAACGGCTTCGAGTATGTGCTTAGGTGTAATAATTTCTGAACCCTCTAGGTCGGCGATAGTACGAGCGACCTTGATCATCCTGTGATACACGCGTGGAGAGAAGCCCATCCGCTCAGCAGAAAGGTTTAGAATCTTCTCCGCTTCTTTATCCAAGTGAACATGGAGCACTAGCTCTCGCGCACTCATCTCAGCGTTCTTAGAAATTTTTCCATTTTTAAATCTTGTTTGCTGAATTTCTCTTGCACTTCTAACTTTCTTTCTAAAGTTCTCACTCTTGTCCCCTTCCGGCCCCTCGCTTCCAAGTGCACTTGGTAAAACTCTATCCACCTCAAGCCACAAATCAATTCTATCCATAATAGGACCAGAGAGTTTCCTGCGATAACGCTGTAGTGAACCCGGTGAACATACGCATGGCTTACCGCGGAAGCCGTAGTTCCCACATGGGCAAGGATTCATCGCCGCTACTAGGAGAATGTTGGCTGGGAAGTGCGCTGTCCCCTTAGCTCTCGCTACCGAAATCACTTTGTCCTCAAGCGGTTGCCTCAAACTCTCTATCACTCGCCTTTCAAATTCTGGAAACTCATCCATAAACAACACTCCTCTGTGTGCGAGAGTAATCTCCCCCGGCCTCGGTGTAGCACCACCTCCAACGAGTGATACATACGAAGCCGTATGGTGTGGCGAGCGGAATGGTGGGTTGGTGATAAATGATTCAGAAAGAGTGCCAGCTACAGAGTGAATGCTCGTGGCTTCAAGCGCT
>JAIFWL010000031.1 GCA_019661845.1 Candidatus Parcubacteria bacterium | reverse complement strand
GGGAGGCTGAGCGGTTGTCCATGTTTGGAGAGCCGATGAGAGACCACTCGCCATCTGCGGTAAGGATCTTCTCATGGAAGCGGCCGGGCTGATATTCGTAAATGTGCACTCCCGCTTTCAATAGATCTTCATAATACGATCGCGTGGCGGCGCGGATGATGCGTGTATCGGTATATGGACCGGGGACCAGTATTTCTACCTCGACCCCGCGTTCGACTGCAGTGGTGAGAGCCTCAAGCACTTCTGGTGGAGGAGTGAGGTATGGAGTAGCAAGGTAAATGTGATCCTGGGCACCGCTTATAGTGAGCCAGATGATGTCGAGCAAGTCTCCAGAGATGTCTGGTGCTGGACTATGGAAGAGGGAGATGAAGTAAGAGTCAGGTGGTGGGATAAGAGCTGGGGGAAGTGGCGGGTAGAAGTTGTCGCCAGAGAGGATCTCTCCATCAGTTTGTCGCCAGAGACTATTGAACTGGTCTTGAGTGGCGCGAGCCATCGAGCCATCGTACTTAAACATGGTATCTCGCCACCCCTTCTCACTCTTGCCATCGCTGTACCACTCGTCTTGGAAGGCGAGTCCACCAGTGTAGCCCACCTTGCCATCTATCACTATGGCTCTGACGTGAGTGCGGCGGTGAAGGCGAGTAAGAGTGCGGAAGCTCACTGGGCGGAAGCTCGCGATCTTTACTCCAGCTTGTTTCATCTCCTCTAATTTATCTTTCGGTGCATCACCTCCGCCGTGGTCGTCGAGGAGTAGGCGGACCTCCACACCTTGACTAGCTTTCTTCGCTAGTGCGTCGAAAGTGTCGTCGGTCATCTTGCCGGGGTTAAAGATGTAATTAGTAATAGTGATAGAGTGCTTGGCTCCGTTAATTTCTTTCAAGAGATCATCAAGGAAATCTCTGCCATCTCTAAAAATTTCTATCTCAGTATCAAGTGGAGTAGCAGGGGAGCGAGTGATGCTCTCAATAGCTCTTCTGAATTGTGGAGTGCCAAGCTTAATACCTTGAGATGAGCGGACATCGAGCGCATTCTCCGTAAGAGAGGTGAAGAGGGCTGCGAAGGTAAAAAGGATTATAAGTACAGCGAGGAGTGCCAGCAGGGCAATAGTCCGGGGGGAGAAGAGGTAGCTCATACAACAATAGACCCCTGTCGAGCTGAGTTCTTACATGCCTCTGATATACTGGGAGCAATATGGAACACGAAACTTTCCTCACCTTACTCCAAGACAAGGCTCACTGGGAGTTCGAGCTATTCCTCATATTCCTCTTCGATGTGGTGATTGGCCTCATCCTGTGGCCATCTATTAAGAAATTTATCATTCATCATAAGACTGATGATGAACGCATCGCTGAACTTGAAAGTAAGGTTAAGGAATTAAGTAAATAAAAACGGACCCCGTCTGCCGAGAGCTACGAGCTCAAGGTAAACGGGGTCCAAGGTGTCAGGGATGGTGGCCGTTAGGGGTTACACTCTTCACGTGAACGACAGCGGCTCCGAAGAGAATGCCGGCGGCGAACACCGAGAGTAACAACCGCTGCCACACCCCATCGAACTGGATGCCTGGGTTCAGGTAGCGGACCATCAGCGCGAAGGCGACGAGTTGCCCTACACACGCCATGAGTCCTGGGCCGTTGCCCTTCGAGTAGGCCATGAAGCCGAGGACCGTTCCGACGAACATACTGAGACACAACAACAGCATAGAAAACGTTAGCACGGGAACCTCCAGCCTTAAATCCTATCATAAGATAGTAAATATGTCAAGTAGAAGAATATGGGAGCTGTGGATTACTCCGCTTGGCATATACTTAGAGCATGAATAAAAAAGTTCTGGTCAGTGTAGGGATTGTAATTATTGCGATCGTGATATTTAAAATTTCTTCGACCACAAATAAATCTGAATTCAAATACTTCGGTAATGAAGCGAAGGGGGATTTGAACGGTGATGGCTTAGAGGACAAGGCTTACTTGGTGATGAAGCAGAGCGGGGGGAGTACTTCTTACTATGCTCAAGTGGATTTGAAGACAGCTACAGGATACAAGACGACAAACCCCTTCTTCATCGGCACAGACATTGCTCCGCAATCAACTTACATTCCGAAAAATTCTCAAGAAATCCAAGTGGCTTATGCAGAACGCAAGTCTGGCGCACCATCAGTCGGCGCGGTGAAATTATTGAAAGTGAATTCCTCTGGAATCCTTGAAGGATTGATGAAATAAAAACGAAGACCGCTGGGCGAGCCATGCGGTCCGGTCAATTCTGTTGTGTCTTGCGCATCCGCCAATCCATCAGAGCGTACGCGTAATCCTTGAGATCCTCTAAACTTGCGGAAGATAGGAAGGGAAACCAAGTGGGGAGTCGCTTCCCAAGCTCCTCGTATTCCTCGAACGTTTGCTGGTCGAGGAATTCTTCGTCCTTACAATCTCCTTCGTAAAGGAGATCACGTACTCGATCCTTCTCTGCTTGATCAGACATTGCTTGGAGACATTCCGCCTTCACCTCTGGCGAGAGGTGAAGAATGGCGTTCCCAAGCTGGTCAATCCTCCTGTTATGCTCCTTGAGAAAGGGCGAATTGAGAAGTTCCTTGACTTCGCGGCCTGTCAGCATCTTCTTACTCACCTTGTACCTCCCTCTTCAATCTACCCTCTGTTATTGGTAATTGCAAAATTATAAAAAGCCCGCCGCGTCTCACGACGCGGCGGCAGAAGAACTCTACTTGGCTCCAGCTTGGAGGACGCCGAAGCAGAGGGCACACAAGCCTCCGAACTCACGTCGCTCAACCTTGTTGAGCCTCTTCCTGCAACATACAGGATAGTTAGCGCAGGGGACTCTCTCTTTCCCATCTGCAATAGATTGCTTATGCTTCGCGGACTTCTTAATCTCTTTCTCTAAGATGGGCACGCACGACCTCTTCCTGGGCTCGGAACCAATTTTCCGTTCCGTATTTTATCGAGATGAATTAAAAAAGTAAAATTTTATAAAAAAGCTCGCCGCGCTTGCGCGCGGCGGTCAGAAATGGTTAACGCCTGTTTACAGGCTTAGCATGCTGCGTATCTTGGTTTTTTTTTTTTTTTTTTTTTGTGGACACTTCCATCGGTGAGCTTGACGGTGACCTCTCCTTCCCCCATAACAAATGCTTCGTAACTATCCGCCAACTGTGGATCCGAACAAGTGGCTTCGTTCATGATGCCTCCAAGAATTACACTAACACAAAACCGCCCCACCTTAACCACATACGCTATCTTCTCGCTATAGCGTATTTATAACGTATATAGAATAAAGTAAGGTTGTCTCTAGTTTAACCATATACGCTATTAGTTCACGACCGTGAGTTAATAACGTACGGTATTTTGTCTAAATTAAGGAAATAAAAAGGGTGGGGCTCGAAGCCCCACCCACGGTACTACAGCCCTCATTGCAATGCGCAACGGCTGGAATCATCCAATGCTTCATTATTACTCCTTTCGCCTTTTATTATTTACGGTCGTCATCAAAAAGCTCAAACCAGGAAATAATACCTGTTGTTCCAAGGAGCATCCATACGAGGAGCTCTTCTACAGGGAAACGAAGTCCTTGAATGTCTATCCACCCAATGAAGGTGTGTCCTGTGCCTGGAAATGCCCAATGTCCAAGAGATAGTGCAGTAAGTTCCCATGTGAAGAAAAGGAATACAAAGTAGAGTGCCGCCTTGGCAATTTTGGGAAACAATTTCGGGAAACGTAATAAAGTAAAGGCTGTCGGTAACGCTCCAAAAATGATACCAAATGTTAAGTATAAGTAAGGGATTTTAGGAACAGCTGATATCTGAAGTAAAAAGAGGAAGAAGAGGAATATTGCTGAAAATAACATACATACGTATTTAAGTTTAGGGTGATAGAGTCTTGGGGTGAGGTGCTTGTCTAAGAAAAATTCGTAATATGTGACGATAAGGTAAACCCAGGCGAAATACCAAATCATTACGTCAATAGTGACTATATTGTTGAAAAGTCTTAATGGAAATATTGTTGTGGCAAAGTGCCAGGTTCCAGTTATCACTGCCAGGTATTCAAACACGACCCATATTGGGAATGTAGCTACTGTAACGACTAGTGCTTTGCCAATCAGACTCGGTTTTCTAAAGGAGAGATAAATTCCTGGAATAGCTAGAAAGAAAATAGTAGCTAAAAAGAAATTTGCATGTGTTGCAAAAGACAGAGCAGATGCGATAAGTGGCCAAAAGAAAAATAATATTTTGTCAGTCTTTGTAATCATTAAAATTATTATACAAGAAAAAACCGGCATGGAGCCGGGCTTTTCTTTTATTGTGGAGATGGGCGGAATCGAACCGCCGTGCAAGTTGAGATCGTCGTGAAGTCTACGCTGGGTAGAGTGCTTCATTTGATTCGAGAACTGAAATATAAAGCAAACGAAAACTTTCAGAACTCTATCCTCGATGTTTCGTCCCGACTCGAGGAGGCGTCGGGACATAGCCTTATGTGATTACACAGATTCTGCTACCCAAGGCATCTTGCAGGTCTGCGCCAACCGCTACGCGAGTTTAAGCTCGAGCGTAAGCGAACTGGAATTCGTCAGCCGTATGAAACGGGGAGACGAATGCAAAAGTTGATTTTGCGTTTGTGTTTGAAGCGGATTTAAGAGTCACTTCGGCTCTCCGGCGCATCACGCCGACGGCTCTACTTGTCTAGGCCGATCATCCCCATATTTAAATTTTACAATGTTCAATTTACTTAATTAAAGCTTCCGCTTTAATTCTCTCTCCGTATCTCGCTTCTTTATTGCAGCGCGTTTGTCCCACTTCTTCTTACCGCGAGCGATAGCGATGTCGATCTTCAAGAACCTGCCTTTATTATACACCGAAAGCGGGACTATTGTCAACCCCTTTGTGCCCTCGGCATCAGCCAGTTCTTCCAACTCATCTTTAGAGAGTAGTAGTCTTCGTGCTCTTGTTGCGTCATATTCTAACGGAGCATTCTTAGGCTGGTAGGCGGGGATATCGGCGCCGACTAAGTACGCTTCACCCCCGCGCACTGCTACAAACGCTCCTGCAAGGCTCATCTTACCCTCGCGAATACTCTTTACCTCACTTCCAATAAGCTCAAGCCCCGCGGTCATGCGCTTGAGAAACTCGTAATCGTATCGGGCTTTACTGTTGTCGGCGTATGGTGCCATAAGGCAATAATAGCAAAATAGCGACGTTCTATATATAATTCGCAATATGAAAGATCCAATCAGGGATTCGTTTAAAAGAACTAAGAGAATCATCACTCGACCTGGTAAGAAGGGTGGAGGCTCTGCTCCTACTCCTCCGGGCAGGGGATTGGTGAACCAAATTATTCTTGCTCTCGTCATCTTCTTCATCCTCGTTAGCGTCTACTCATTCTTCACTGGGCTCGCAAGCGATAAGCAGAAGATTTCTCTCTCCGAACTTGCACACGACATCTCGCAAGGGCAAGTTACAGATGTAAAAGTCTCTGGAGATAATCTTAATATCAAATACCTTGATGGCAGTGAGAAAGTGTCGCAGAAGGAAGTTAACACTGCCTTAACTACTACTCTTAAGAACTACAATGTCTCTGCTGATGCGCTCAATAAGGTGAAGGTGGATGTCGAGAGTGATACAGGCGCCCTCTACTGGTTCGCCTCTCTTGCGCCGATCATCTTGCCGATAATGTTTATCCTCTTCTTCCTCTGGTTTATCTCGCGACAGGTGAAGGGTGCTGGGATGCAAGCATTTACCTTCGGCCAATCTAAGGCGAGGTTAACCAATCCGAACGACAGGAATAGTCGCGTCACCTTTAAAGATGTTGCGGGTGCTAAGGAAGCGAAGGAAGAGTTACGAGAGATCGTCGACTTCTTGAAGAATCCGAAGAAGTTTCTTGATATCGGTGCGAGGATTCCTAAGGGCATTCTACTCATGGGTGCACCGGGCACTGGTAAGACCTTACTTGCTCGCGCAGTCGCAGGGGAGGCTGGAGTATCATTCTTCTCTATCTCGGGATCAGAGTTCGTCGAGATGTTCGTAGGGGTTGGTGCATCACGTGTGCGTGACCTCTTTGATATGGCGAAGAAGGCTGCACCAGCAATCATCTTCGTAGACGAGATAGACGCTGTAGGTCGTGTGCGTGGTACAGGAGTAGGTGGTGGTAATGATGAACGCGAGCAAACTCTGAACCAAATCTTAGTTGAGTTAGACGGCTTCGAACCGAATGAGAAGGTGATCGTCATGGCCGCTACCAACAGGCCCGATGTGCTCGATCCCGCACTCCTTCGCCCAGGACGCTTCGACAGACGTGTCACCCTCGACATGCCAGACAGGAAGGATCGTGAGGAAATATTAGCCATTCACGCAAGGAAGAAGCCATTTGCCGAAGATGTGAATTTGAATCTCATTGCTGAACGCACGCCCGGCTTCTCTGGAGCTGACTTATATTCACTTATGAACGAAGGTGCGATCCTTGCCGCAAGGGAGAATAGAACCACCATCGCTCAATACGATCTCATCCGCTCGATAGAGAAGGTGATCTTGGGCCCAGAGCGCAGGAGCCACATCTTGTCGAAGAAGGAGAAGGAGCTCACCGCCTACCACGAAGCAGGGCATGCGCTCGTAGCCTCCGTACTTCCTTATGCTGATCCGGTGCACAAGATTACGATCATCGCGCGCGGACGCGCACTTGGTTACGTCTTCAAACTCCCACTTGAGGAGAGCAAACTCCAGTCTAAGAAGGAATTCCTCGATGACATTGCAGTGGGCTTGGGTGGCTACGTGGTGGAGAAGATGATTTATGATGACATAAGTACTGGTCCGTCGAATGACTTACAAGTAGCAACGGCTCTTGCACGAGACATGGTGACGAAGTACGGCATGAGTGAGAAGCTGGGTCCTATTGCTCTTGAGAGTGCTGGAGGCAAGCCACTCTTCGGCGCAGGTGTGGGGGAGAAGGAGTATTCGGAGCGAGTGAGTGCCGAGATAGATGCTGAAGTCTCTGCCATTATGAATGATGCGATGAAGAAGGCGGAAAGTATTGTGAAGGATCATAGGAAAGTGCTCGATGCTATCGCAGAGAAGTTGATTGATGTTGAAACCATCGAGCAGAAGGAGTTTGAAGAGCTTCTAATTGCTCACAGCATTAAGCCTAAGAAGAAGAAAGATATTGAACACCAGAAATAGGAAATCAAAAATCCGCCTTGAGGCGGATTTTTGATTTGAGCAAGAGCTCTGGGAACTACATCTTTGCGCAGTGCTTGCAGTAATTCTTGTGATCGAAGATCTCGTAGATAGCCGATAGGCCAACGAGAATGTAAACAATCATCGTCAAGGTTGCTGGCAAGTAGTTAACGATACCGTAACCAAATGCTTCAAGAAGCCATGCCAAGCCACCAATGATGAGGAGAATGAACGTAAACTTGTGCATTGTGATAATTAATTAAGGTTATCTCTAACCCTGTGTTAATTATACAGTCTTATTGTTGTGTTGGTGTGGAGTTGTGCACACCTCTAATCAGCTTGCGCCTTGAGTCCTGCGTTCGACATGGAAACCACTTTCATAATAGCGTCCTTCAACATTTCAGGATGAGGCATCTCTTTGAAAATGAATTCCTTCTCCGAGCCCGCAGTCTGCACTACTACATTGCCGTAGTGGAGGAGTGTCGGGATGAATCCCTTAGTGGATACGGTGATATCTTGCACGCGGTAGATGTGGAGTTCGGAAATTTTCCAATCGAAGAAGCGGTTCTGATCACGATCGATGACGCGTTTATTCGTCACGATGATGGTGTTCAAGGTATAAATCATCAAGTGGTAGAAGGCGAGTATCCAGATAAATAAGTAGTAGAGAGTGGCGGTGAAGCTATATATAGATAAGTAAGAGGAATTAGTGATTGGTGCGTGGAAGATGATGTAGACCACGATAGGAGCCAGCGCCGCAAGGACCAATACCGCAAGTGGCATAAGAGCGATGAAGGGGTGCCTGCGGATAAGTAGTACTACATCT
>JAIFWL010000030.1 GCA_019661845.1 Candidatus Parcubacteria bacterium | reverse complement strand
ACAACGTGAGCACTATCACTTCCGTGCCTCAGAGCTTGAAGAAACCACTCTCGCTAATTGTAGAGGGCGAAGTGTGGATGCCTATAAGTGTCTTTGACCAGTTGAATCGTGAGAGGAAGAAGCGGGGCGAAGAACTCTTCGCTAACCCGAGGAATGTCGCGGCTGGTTCCTTGCGACAGCTTGATCCGAGCATTACTCGCGACAGGCACCTTGAAGCGTTTGTATACGACATTGCGCGTATTGATGGAGCGAAGTTACCAGCGACACAAGAGGAGGAGTTGAAACTCTTGAGCGAACTTGGTTTCCAAGTGAATCCACATTTTAAAAAGTTTAAAGATATCGATGGCGTAATAAACTTTTGGGAAACATGGCAGGAGAAGAAGGTTAAGGAAGATTACTGGATAGATGGTGTCGTAGTGAAGGTGAATGATAGGAAGATTCAAGAATCTCTGGGTTATACGGCGAAGTCTCCACGCTTCGGCATCGCTTTCAAGTTTAAGGCAGAACAAGTTACCACTATTGTGGAAGACATTACGCTCCAACTTGGACGCACTGGAGTACTTACTCCTGTAGCCATTCTTCGCCCCGTAGTTGTAGCGGGCTCTACAGTCTCTCGAGCCACACTTCATAATGAAGATGAGATAAGAAGGAAGGATATCAGGATTGGCGACACTGTGGTGATCCAGAAGGCAGGAGATGTGATTCCAGAAGTGGTAGGCCCTGTGGAAGAACTGCGTACAGGGAAGGAGAAAGTTTTCAAATTCCCAACCCACTTTCCGCTCTGTGGAGGTGACGGCAGGATTGAAAGAATTCCTGGCCAAGCTGCTTATCGTTGCGTCGAGAAGCATTCATACGAACAACAGCGTAGGAAACTTGCCCACTTCACCTCGCGAGGAGTGTTCGACATCGATGGACTTGGTCCGCAGATCATCACTCAACTTATGAAGGCTGAACTTGTAGCCAACTTCGACGACATCTTTAGATTGAAGAAAGGGGATCTAGAAACTCTAGAGCGATTTGGAGAGAAGTCTATAGAGAATCTTTTAAATGCAATTGAGAAGGCTCGTGACGTAACGCTCGCGAGGTTTATCGCTGGCTTATCAATACCGCAAGTGGGTGAGGAAACTGCGCGAGACTTGGCCAATCATTTTGAAGATCCTGAGAAGTTCGCCAGAGCAAGTGAAGAAGAGCTTACAGCTATAGAGGGAGTGGGAGCCGTCATTGCCAGTGCTATTACGAGCTGGTTTAAAGATAAAGAGAATAGGAAATTGTTTGAAAGACTTTTAAAGCAAGTGCGCATTAAGAAGGAAGAGGGTGGTGGAGTGAAGCAGAATTTAAAAGGATTAAAATTCGTACTAACAGGCACACTACCTACGCTCTCACGTGATGAAGCTAAGGAGATGATTCGTAAACACGGTGGGGAAGTGAGTAACTCAGTATCGAAGAATACTGACTACGTAGTAGCAGGTGAGGAGGCGGGGGAGAAGCTCGATAAAGCTAAGGAACTCGGGGTAAAAGTCTTAAACGAGGAACAATTCACGTCCTTGCTTGATTAAAATTCATAAATGAGTCATAGTATTAGAGGACGATTTTGTCCCTTTTAGTAGAGGTGGCTATTGCCAACCAAGATCCGACCTCCGCCGTAAGTAACTTCGCCAGTCATCGCATTTACCATCGTATTGGCGTACGTTATCGGTGGGGTATCTATGCAACTAGTTCAGATGTTGAGTGGTGGAAGCAATGGCGTCGGTACTCGTGGCGATTCTGGCGACCAAGCGAGGATGGCTCACGACACTGACGTGCAGATTCATGTCAGGTCTGTCTTGTCCCCCGATCAGTCGGAGGCAGGCATCAAGCAGTATCGGAACAAGGAAGGTCAGATCGTGTGTCGGGAGTGCAGGAAGCCGATCGAGCCAAAGCGCTTGGAGGCTCTTCCTCACGTGCTGTACTGCATCCCTTGCAAGGAACAGCATGAGGGGCCACCGCAGCGTGTGCCGAAGAGGGGGCTCTTCCCGCCAGTTCGTCGTTGAAGTGACGTCACCTTGAGAAAGCAACTGATAGCTCGGGGCAGGTAATCCGGCTATCTGAGGTTTCTCAACAGTGTAAGCTGGTAAGGAGAACTCGCGTCCCGTGTGGATTACCAAGCGAGACATCTCTGAATCAGTGGCCGGGCGTTGCGTTTCCCACCTTCGCCCGGTTCGTCCTTCGCAGGCTCACGAAAGTGGGCCTGCTTTTATATTGTGCTAAACTAGCCCTATGGATAAGGATAAAGTGCTTGATCTGGCCAAGCTCTCTCGTATTGAGATAGGTGAAGATGAGGCCGAGAAGTTATCTCATGAATTTGAGACCATCATCCGCTATGTGGGTGAGGTAAAAGAGGTTGAGAAGAATAATAAGGAAGAAGTAGATAAAGAGGATTTCCCCGTTAGAAATGTTATGCGTGAGGATGCAGAGCCACACGAGAGTGGTATATATACTGAAAAGATTTTAAGCGAAGCACCAAGCAGAGAAGGCCAGTTTATAAAGGTGAAGAAAATTCTATGAAGCCGGAAGAAATTAGGGAGAAGGATAAAGACATTCACGCATTCTTAGAAGTTTTCGACGAGCCGAAAACTTATGGCGAAGGTCCCTTGAGTGGTAAGACTATTGCCATTAAGGATAACTTCTTATTCGAAGGACATAAGGCGAGTGCGGGGTCGAAGATTCTAGAAAATTTTACCGCGCCTTACGACTCTACTGTGGTAAAGAAACTTAAGGAGGCTGGCGCTACTATCGTTGGCCGAACAAACATGGACGAGTTCGCCATGGGGAGTTCAACGGAGAACTCGGCATACGGAGTAACAAGGAATCCTCACGACTTGGAACGCGTGCCTGGTGGATCCTCGGGAGGATCTGCGGCGGCTCTAGCAGCGGGACTTTGTGATATGTCCTTGGGCTCTGATACGGGAGGATCTATTCGTCAGCCAGCAGCCTTCTGCGGAGTGGTGGGGCTCAAACCTACTTACGGCAGAGTATCTAGGAATGGCTTGATTGCACTTGCTTCGTCGCTTGATCAGATTGGCCCATTTACTAAAACTGTTACTGATGCAGAAATTCTATATAATGTCATTAAGGGTGAAGATCCACTCGACAGCACTACGATAAATGACGAGACTTATCCAGTGCAGAAGAAGTTCGATAAGACTATTGGTGTGCCAAGAGAGTTTGTGGAGAAGGAAGGTGTGAGCGAAGAGGTTCGTAAGAACCTCGACGAGGCGATAGAGAAGTTCGAATCGCTTGGCTACAATGTGGTCGACATCAAGCTCGAAACCTTGGCCTACGCCCTTGCTGCGTACTACATCATCATGCCTGCAGAAGCCTCGTCGAACTTGGCACGCTTTGATGGAGTGAAGTATGGCCTGCATAAAGATGGTGAGAACTCTATCGATGACTACTTTAAAACTCGTGGGGAAGGATTCGGTAGAGAGACTCGTCGCCGCGTTATCTTAGGTACTTACGTACTTTCATCGGGCTACTACGATGCATACTACGGTCAGGCACTAGATGCTAAACGCGCTATCACCGAGGAACTGAGGAGAGCATTTAGAAGTGTGGACCTCATCCTTACGCCGACCACTCCAACTCCTGCATTCAAGTTCGGTGAGAAGTCGAGCCCACTTGAGATGTACTTAGCAGACATCTTCACCGTGCATGCAAACATTAGTGGATGCCCTGCAATATCTATCCCTTCAGGCAAGGTTGGAAACTTACCGCTGGGTATAGAACTTACTGCAGACTTGGGTCGAGAGGATAACTTGTTTACCGCAGGGAAGGATTTCATGGGAGAATAAATACAATGCCTCCAGATAAAAAGTCAGCACCAGCAGGACCTCCGAAACCCAATTTCTTAAACGAGGTTATCTTCCTCCTCTGCGGGTTAGTCGTTCTTGGAGCTATTTTGAATCAGATCTTCGGCGCACTTAATTCCTCTATAGGTACTGACTACGGCTCAGCATGGGCAAACTTCCTCAACCATTATTGGTGGCCGCACTGGGCTTACTGGAAAGTGGTGGTAGTCATCTTGAGTGCAGCAGGTGTAATAGTGGCGATATATAGTCGTATGAAGATTCACTATATTAATGTTGAGGAAATGAAGAAGTTCGGCATGGTACCTAGCAGAACATTGCTCGCAGATATAGAAGAGGAGCAGGTGAAGAAGGAGGAGAACAAGAAGTGGCAGGAAGTGCTCACTCACGCTCACTCTGATGATCCGGCTAACTGGAGAGTGGCTATCATTGAGGCCGATGTACTACTAGAAGAAGGTTTGCGTATGGCAGGGTATCCCGGAGACTCTGTTGGCGAGATGTTGAAGTCAGCTGAAGGGGGGGATCTTATAAACTTACAAGCAGCGTGGGAGGGGCACAAAGTTAGAAATAGAATTGCGCATGAAGGTAATGCCTTCCAACTCAATGAGCGCGAGGTGCGCAGAGTCATTTCACACTTTGAAGCGATACTCTCAGAACTTAAGGTGATTTAGGGAACAATTGTTGCGGAGCCAGGATTTGTCCACACATAAAATCCTGCTGGATTTTTGCGCTGGCCCCGCCTCAGCACCGTCGTGCTTCCGGCATGCAAATCCTGACTAATCTGGTTGCGGAGCCAGGATTTGCACCTGGGTCCCAAGGTTATGAGCCTTGTGAGATACTACTTCTCCACTCCGCTATATTTATAAACGTTAGCAAGGAAGAATTATACGCCAAATCTTCCAAAAAGCAATAATTTGTAATATAGTATTGCCACGCATATGTCGGTGTAGTTCAATGGTTAGAACGAGGGACTCATAAGCCCTAGACGGTGGTTCGATTCCACCCATCGACACCATATTCATCTCTACATCTTAAAATGTGGATAATGGTAATAGTATTGTTCTGTCACGTGGTAAAATATAAGAGTGCCTATACA
>JAIFWL010000029.1 GCA_019661845.1 Candidatus Parcubacteria bacterium | reverse complement strand
AAATCACAGTTGGACAAAGTTCTTCCTGCAGGATTGGAATCTATTATTAGTGCGGATCACATAGAGCAAGTTGTGGAAGCATTTGCAGCAGGAATCTTCAAAAGATATGTCTTCGGTTCTAAGGGATTATTCAATGATACTGATGCAAATGTAAAAGATGGAGGGGTGGATGGTAAATTCCCAGGTGGCAACCGATATGTATCGGTAGACATAGATGGTGATGGGCAATACGACGGCCTCGATAATGATGGTGATGGGGAACCAGATATTTGTTTATTTGGGGGCACAGACAGTCCAGAAGGACCCCCGTGCTTAGGTTCGAGCGAAGCCTTGCCACCAATAGCGAGTGGAGGTGGGGGCGGAGGTGGCAATCAGTGTTCACCAGATGGAGAGAGGTACGAAGGCGCTTTGCGTAAAGCGCTCGATGAGACGGCCAGTGCACATCCAGATCTAGCTAATCTGCCAAATATCGAGGGAAATGGTGGGAAAATCAATGCACGCACCTTCCTCTCTGCTGTAGCCGAGCAACTCAAGAGTGATGGATACAACGCTACAACTGATGTCTTGAATGGTAATAACAACCCAAATACTGGCGACCTCATCGCTGTGTGGAAGGATGGCGATACAAACCCTCCCGTAATTGAGCGTTACGATGCTATGTCCGGAGGCAACAACGGCAAGACCGTATATGAATCATCCCTAACCGACTTTACCGGATTTATTCCGCTCGGCTGTGCCTTAGGCGGTGGTAGCAAAGAATGTGGTTGTAAGGATAACGGCGGAGGTGGGGGAGGACCTCCACCACCACCCGAGCCGCCGGTAGGTAATGGGCCGAAGATTACTTCCATCTCGCCACTGACGGCTACTGCCGGAGTAACTCTGCTTAATATCAATGGTACGGACTTAACCACCACCGTCCAGTTCTTCGACATCAATAACAACCGCACTACTGTTGTAGGGTCTCTAAATACTGCGAAGACTCAAGTGAGTGCCGTAGTGCCGGCGGAACTTCCTCTTGGCTACACTTCGGTCAAGGTTTATAAGAGTGCTGACTCTATTTCAAACAGTTTAGTCTTCCAGATTACTGCTAAGGGTGGTGGCGGGGGAGGAGATGTAGCTACTGTGGAATCAGTAGATGCCACTACTGGTTGGGGAGGAACACTGGCACAGAATCCGAACAACAATACTTGGCTAGTAATCAGTTCCGGTACCTCTGGCACAGTAGCGAGGGTTATGGGCAATGACATGCAACCAGTTGGTGCGCAATTTGCCATCGACTCTGAGCAGTCGGGGAGCGGAAATGTCGTCTTCGCTCCAGACCTTAATAAATTCTTCGTTGCTTGGATTGGGTGGTCTCATTCAGGAGTAGATAGCGCTATATATGGGCAGTTTATAAATCCAGATGGCACACTTTATGGGAATAGGATAACTATTCATCAAGATAATTGGCCGGCAGAGTCATCGTACTTCTCCCCACGAGCACTTCGTTATGATGACAAGAACAATAAGTTCGTCCTCGCATGGGAAGTAAGGAATCCTAAGGTGAATGTCTACTTCAAGACTGTTAGTTCGACTGGCACTGTTGGCCCACTGGTGAAATTAACTGAAGGGCTTTCAGCCCCATTCGCCGAAGATGGTCGAGGAAGTCCATCGGTAGCGGTGAATGAATCTGGTAATGAATATTGTGTCTACTACAGTCGTGGTTATAGTAACGGCGGATGGAATAGTGCTATGAACTTACGCACTGTGAGTGCTACGACAGGTGTACTAGGGCCAGAAACTACTCTTGTCTCGACCAATAACGACCCTCTATATATAGGAGGGATAGTCTATAACACGGTAAGTAGGAAGTACTTGGCCACTTGGAGTGGTTCGGCAGGAACAAAGGGTCGCTTCATGACGAGTTGCAATGGAGCCACTTCTGGATCGAGTATCGTACTTAATGCCGCATCATCTGCCAACGGCCTCACCTACAATGGAACCAGCAATACTTATGCAGTGATAGGACAGAATGGAGCAAACTCTGGCAACACGTATGTCATACTTGATAATAACGGCTCACCACTCTTAACTGGAGTGGCCTTCGCTGGAGGGTTCGGCAACTTCGCTCCATCTATTGCGGCTAGTCTCTCTGACGGCACCTTCGGCGCAACTGCCAGCAAGGAATATACCAATAATCGTTTTGTATCTAATTTGAAGAAATGAGTAAGACATTTAAAAAACCTATCGGTCTCCTCTTCATCTTCCTCATTATATTTTCCTTTTCTTCTGTTACAGCATTAGCACAAACCCCATCAATACCTGTTACACCGGGATTAGGGGGAAATTTACCAGGCACCACAGTTCCTGATGGAGTTTGTTATTACATAAACAAGGGAGTTCCTGCACAGACTCGTACCACCCGTAGTCAATGTAATGGTGTTTCTACCCAACATGAGTGGCTCTCTGATGCACAAATTGCAGCCGGGATGAAGCCTGCCATTGGGAATGATACGACCATGGCCTCTTCTACACCCTCGCAAAGTAATTGCGGGATTAATCCTTTTACATGTTTAATAGACTTCCTTCTAGCTCTCCCCGGGCATCTCTCTATCGGCATCTTATGGGTAGCAGAATGGCTAACACACATAAGCGGTGTGGTGCTCAACTTCACTGTAATTTATACCGTAGTAAACATGAGAGAGAATATTTCCGGCGGCACCATAGAAACTGCTTGGAAAACAATGCGAGACATAGGCAATATGGGCTTCATCTTCGTCCTGCTCTACGCCGCCATCATGACCATCATCGGCCAGGGGCAGGATAACCAGAAACTCATTATGAAGATAGTGGTGGTAGCGGCTCTCATCAACTTCAGCCTTTTCGCTACCAAGATGGTAATAGATATTTCTAACATTATCGCCTTAACCTTCTATGATGCTATAGCCCCTGGTGCCCTAGCATTCAATGTAAGCCAAGGCCTTTCTGCTAGCTTGATGGAACCACTCAAGCTAGGCACCATCTATAATACGGTCGGCGGACTTCTGAATGGGCGTCAATTATTGATAATAGGCATCGCAGGCACTATCTTGTCACTCATTGCGGCATTCATCTTCTTCGCTATCTCGATCATGCTCGTAATAAGATTTGTGGTACTTATCTTCACCCTCGTGCTCTCACCGATTGCCTTCCTCTCCTTCGTCCTGCCAGGGATGAATAAATACAAAGATCAGTGGTGGAATGCCTTATCGGGGCAAGCCTTCTTCGCCCCCATATACTTCGCTATGACATGGATTGTAGTAGTAGTTTCTAAATCTGTACTTAAGGGCGGTGGCTCTTTAGGCCAGATTGCTGGTGTGGTAGGGGCAGATGGGAAAGTCAGTGCACCTCCAGCAGACGCCATAGGGATGTTAGTAAACTTCCTCATTGTGACAGCCATGCTCGTCTTCTCCCTCGTGGCTGCTAAAGACTGGTCGAGTAAAACTCCAGGTGGCATTGGCAAGCTCACAAGTTGGGCTACGGGTAAAGCGGGGAGCTTATCAATGGGTGCGGCTGGGTGGACTGGCCGCAGATTTATTGGCGGAGGAGCAGATGCTATTGCTAACAATCAGAATCTCAAAGATCGTGCCTCTAAGGGCAGTATGATTGCCAAACTGCAACTAGCCGCTGCTAGAAAAACTGCTGGAGCAAGCTTCGACATGCGCGCTACTGGCATTGGTGGAGCAGTGGGGGCTGGTAAACCAACTGGCAAGGGTGGCTTCACCGAATTTAAGAAGAAGAAAGCTGAAGAAGAGGCTAAATATGCAGCCTCTCTTGCTCCTGGCAATGAAGTAATTGACCAAGCAGAACAAGAACTTGAAAAAGCTAAAAATACTTATGGCATAAACAGCTCCCAAGCAGCGACAGCTCAATCAAAGCTTAACGATCTAAAGGGGGTAAAGGCAAAGGATAGAAGAGCTGAACTGGATAAGGAGAAGGAGAAGGAACTAGAAAATAATCCCGCCATCAAAAAAGATGAGGAATTAAAAGAGAAGATAAAAGATGTAGAAGAAAAACTTATTGAAGCCAAGGAGGCTGATGATATGACAACCTACCAGGCTTTGGCAACGGAACTGTCAGCACTTAATACTTCTAAAAAAGCAAGTGAAAAAACAGCCCAAAGAGAGAAGCAGGCAATTGAAAAGGATTATGAAACTAGGAAAAAAGCTGTTAAAGATATCGAGGGGGCTGGAAACAGACGCAAAAAGGAATACGCGGCAGCAGTGGAAGCATCACGTTGGGCACGACTACAAGGTTATAATACAGCTGCTGCTGCACAAATTAGGAAGGGAAAGAGTGCAAAAGATAAATTAGCAGATGCAGCAAAAGAGTTGGCCAAGGAAGATGAAGCCACACCTGAACCCACTCCAGCAGCAGCCCCTACACCACCACCGGCTAGTGGAGGAACACCAACACCATGAACGAGGATAATAAATTAATTCAAGACCAGTTCAGTAAGTTACCTCCTGAATTACAGAAGGCTATTCAGACTGTACCTTGGAAATCATCGATAAAGGAAATTGCATTGCTCAATGATCTAAACTTCGAACAAGTATCTCTAGTAGAAAGGGAGACGATGTTTGTAATTTATGGATTCGAGAATCCTGCAGACTATATCGGCAATCTCGTACGCGAAGTGCATGTTGAGGAAGAAGTGGCAACTACTATTGCAGGAGCAGTGAATGAAAAGATATTTAATCTTATTTCACTCAAAGCAGAGGAGTTTAGTAATCCTCAAGTTGCAGCATCATCAACACCTATGCCCGAAGTTGCACCGGCGAATCTCCCTATGGTTGAGCCTGGGGAAATCGCACACACGGTCCAGCATGTAGAGGGGCAATCTACAATAAACAATAAACAATCGATGCCACCAGAGCCCAAGAAGGAAGCCATTCCTTTAGCAAAAATTCCTGACTATCGTTACAAAGGAGGGAAGGATCCGTATAGAGCCTCTTTTCCTCTTCTTTCTCC
>JAIFWL010000084.1 GCA_019661845.1 Candidatus Parcubacteria bacterium | reverse complement strand
CTTCAAGAGCCAGTCTCTCCTCACATAGTCGAGCCAGAGAGTGAAGGAGACGTTTAAGACAATTATAGGCACCCACACTGGCCAGAGCGAGAGGAAAATGTGAAAAGAGGTTTGGAAAATATCATTACGAAAGAGGGAGAAGAAATCAGCGAAAATCATTCCCTTATTCTAACCCGATATCAGATGTTTGAGAAGAAAACTAGGAGACGTTCGAATACCTGCCCTCCTTATCTTTCTTGAAATACTTAGTGTTCTGCAAGTTGACCAAGATGGTGTTCTCCTTCACATAGCGCTCCTTGAGTACCTTCTCAATAACCTTCTCCTTAGTTAGAGGGCCTTCTTTATCAAGAATCTTCTTAATAACATCCTTCACAACTCCAGACATATAACCCCACTCTGCGAGAGCATAGAGTCCACGACCGACAAGTACAAAGCGCTTATCCTTGATAAGTTCGTTGTGAGTAGTAGCTACATGAGCCTTCTTATTGAAATAAGTTGAGATAGCCTTAGCCACTTCCTTGAAGTGGATAGGTGAACCGTGCTTCCTGATAACGAGGAAGGCGTAGTCGCGCATACCCTTGGCATTCACGTTTGGAGACGAAGCTCTGCCCCACTCACCAAGAGGGTTCTTGCCGATCTTGTGAGAGATTGCGAGCCAACGCTTGATCACTTCCTCATCCTTATACTTCTCATTCATATCCTTAACCTCTTCGAGGAAAGAACTTACGAGATCACCCTCAACTACGAGCTCATCGTCAGAGAGTTTAGAGTAGAGTTTGCGCAAAGCACCCTCGATCTTGTGAGAGAGTTCAGCATCTACATGCCAACGATGCTTGAATTCATCATCTTCCTTCTCGCGTTTAAATTCTTCACCAATGACAAGTAGGAAGTGGAAATGATTCTGAATAGCGACATCCTTGTTGAGATGTGAGAGAAGATCCTTCTCAGAGACTAGACCACCGAGTTCAAGCACTACGCCTTTCAATTCGTTGAAGACTGGCTGGAGATCTTTGTAAGTCTTAGACTTCCTGATAGTCATCAAGGAGTGATTCTCAATCTGGCGCACGCGCTCACGAGTGATGTTGTACTTCTTACCTATGGCATCGAGCGTAAGCTTCTGCGCTTTGCTTCCTAGTCTCCTC
>JAIFWL010000028.1 GCA_019661845.1 Candidatus Parcubacteria bacterium | reverse complement strand
ACGACTCTTGAAGGTAGCGATGGAAATCTTGGCTCCTCGGGGAGCGGCCTTCTGCCCTGTGATTCTAGCCAAACGATCTTCAACAATTTTAAACTTGTTCTTATCTTTGAAAGATCCTACACCAGCGGAAATAACCACCTTCATAATGCGTGGTGATTGCATCGGATTCTTGTAACCCGGTAAGGTAGCAGTCTTCTCCTTTAAAGTCTCTGTTTTCATATTATTTGTCTGACTTCTTAACGTTTGAAGCATGGATGGGGAAAGTTTTCTCGACCAATTCACCCTTCTTGCCACTACGGTTTCTAGTATGAACCTTCCTAGTGTTCACCCCTTCAACTAGGACTTGATCAGTCTTAGGCAATGCTCGAAGAATCTTACCGCTCTTACCGCGATCCTTGCCTGCGAGCACTATAACCATGTCATTCTTCTTAACGTGCATATATTTAAACTACTTCAGGTGCCTTAGAAATAATAGACTGGAAGCCCTTCTCACCAATCTCTCTTGGCACTGGGCCGAATACGCGTCCTGCCATAGGCTCCTTCTTGGCGTTGTCTAAGATGACAACCGCATTCTCATCGAAGCGCACATAAGTCCCGTCCTTCCTGCGGAAGGGTGCCTTCTGGCGCACCACTAGGCCGAAGAGGACATCCTTCTTCTTCACCGTCTTCCTTGGTTCAGCCTTCTGCACTGAGAGAACTACGATCTCCCCGATCGAAGCATAGCGCTTCTTAGAAGAGCCGAGCACCTTGAAGACTCGACCGATCTTAGCACCGGAGTTGTCTGCAATCTGGACAATGGATCGTGGTTGTACCATAGGGAGTGGTTATACTACTACAAAGTGCTTATTTTTTGAAATCGGAGCACATTCCTTGATACTCACCTTCTCCCCCACCTTCTTGGTATTGCCAGCATCGTGAGCATGGAACTTCTTACTCCTTCTTATGTACTTCTCGTACTTAGGATGCTTCTCGTAACTTTCGACAAGTACGACAATAGTATCCTTCATCTTGTCAGAGACGACAGTACCGGAGAGAATCTTCGACTTTGTTTCTTTTACTTTGTTCATATTATTGCTTGTGAGCGTTGAGCTCAGTCATGATGCGGGCAATCTCCTTCTTAGCAGTATGACCTTCTTTAACATTTCTAGTCTTAGAACCAGAAGCGCCGAAGCGGAAATTACGTAGAACCTCACGCTGCTCGTAGAGCGCCTTGGATAATTCTTGTGTCGACTGGCCTTTGTAAATGGTCTTTTTCATATTTATTCTCGAGCTACTACTCTAGTCTTAAGAGGAAGTTTGGTCCCCGCTTTCCTCAAGGCCTCCCGAGCCTCCTTCTCAGCAATGCCATCCACTTCAAAGAGGATACGGCCCGGAAGGACTGGGGCTACATAGCCCTCAAGGTCTCCCTTACCCTTACCAAGCTTCACTTCCGCTGGCTTCTTGGTATAAGGCATGTCTGGGAAGATTCTGATCCAGAGTCTTCCTGCCTTGCCCACTGAACGTGAGAGAACCTTACGAGCGGCCTCGATCTGGTTTGAGCGGATGCGAGCATCGGCCATAGCCTTAAGACCGAAGGAGCCGAAGGCTACTGTTACTCCGCGGGTAGCGGCACCCACTCGCTTAGGATTCCTACGCATAGTCTGCCACTTCCTATATTTAACTTTCTTAGGGAATAACATATGCGTTTAGTTAAAGATATCACCCTTGTAGATCCAGACCTTCACTCCCACTGTGCCGAGAGGCATGTTGGCCACACTTGTAGCGTAGTCTACATCGGCACGAAGAGTTTGGAGTGGGATGCGTCCCTTCTTCTGAGTTTCAGTACGAGCCATGCCTCCACCGATCATACCTGAGAGTACAATCTTCGCACCTAAGACATCGCGGTTCGCCATCACCTTCTCTAGAGTCTGCTTCATAGCTCGGCGGAATGGCAATCTCTTCTCCAATGCTTCGGCTACCATCTGGGAAACGATAGCGGCATTACTCTCAGCACTCTTCACTTCCTTAATATCAAGTTTGAGATCTACTTTATTATCTAAAAGGTCATGCTTCTCAAGTAACTTCTTAATCTCCTTCCTCAAAGCCTCTGCGCCATCTCCTTGTCGGCCAATGATCATACCTGGGCGAGAGGAGCTTACGATCACACGGAGGGCCTTAGCACTACGCTCAATCTCAATATCTGCAATGAAAAATCCTTTAAGCCTCTTCTCTAAAAATTGTCTAATCAAAACATCTCCACGAAGATGCTTCTTGTAACTTCCCTTCGGCGAGAACCAGCGACTCTTCCAGTCTCTAAGGATGCCAAGGCGATGTGAATATGGATGTACTGTATGTGTCATGTTATTTCTTGGTTGCCTTCTCCTTCAAAATGATGGTGACGTGACTTGTGCGCTTCCTAATAGGGTTCGCCATACCTCTAGAGCGTGAGCGACGACGGTAGAGAGTAGCGCCCTCATCTACTGTAAGTGCCTTGATGACCAAGTTCTCAACTGGCATCTCAAGATTCTTCGCATTGGCTAGAGCTGAGGCGACGAGCTTCTGTAGAGGAGTAGCTGCGCGCTTAGCAGTAAAGGCGAGGATATCGATAGCTTGTGCTGGAGTCTTACCACGCACAGCGGAAGCAACCAATCTCACCTTGCGAGGAGATTGTCGGTAGTTCTTGAGATGTGCCTTAGCTTCAGCCATTTTGTAGGTTGTTAGTTGTCGGTTGTTGGTTACTTCTTGCTGTCTGTTCCACCCTTAGCGGCCTTGGCTGCAGCGATCTCAGTCTCCTTCTGCTTACTCTCAAGATCCTTCTGCATCTTACCACCGTGACGAACGAACTTACGAGTAAGCGCAAATTCACCGAGGCGGTGGCCAACCATGTCCTCGGTGACGAATACCTCTATATGATCTCTGCCATTGTGTACGCCGAAGGTGAATCCCACCATTTCAGGTGCAATCTGGCATGCTCTGCTCCAGGTCTTAATAACCCCGGTTTCAGACGGCTTCCTACCCTCAACCTTCTTCAGAACGCGAGGGTCAACATATGGACCTTTAAGGGATGATCGAGTCATCAGAAATAAAGAAGCTCTGAGCGAGCTTGCGGAGTTATAGTATATAAATCGTGGCTCTAAGTCAACTCAAAAGCCCCGCGGGAGCGGGGCTTTTGCATTTGAGGGTATTATCTAGCCTAATCCCTCGGAGTTAACCGTTGTGACGGCCACTCATCTCACCACGAAGGCGCTCTAGGAAACGACCAGCTTGTTCCTGACCACCAAGGCCGAAGGAGAGACCCAAGGCCAAGGAGATAGCGATAACAATGCCGGTAAAGAGAGTTTGGCTGAAAGCAGCCGCAATGCCGAGCTGGGAGAGGGCAACAAGGATCGCGAAGATCCAGATAGCCCACTTAGCAATAGCACCAGCGAAGTGTGCTGAATGCACGCCAGCAGTCCTTGCAGCGGTAACCACTACGCGACCCGTAACATCTCCGATCACACCAGCGACCAAGAGGACGAGTGCAGCGGCCAAGACGCGAGGCAAGTAACCAAGAACGACTTCCTGGAGGAAGAGATTGACCTGGGTTAGACCCAAGACATCAAATGCTGCTACCAAGAAGATAACGATTACGAACCACTTAACAAGAGCTCCGATGAATGCTCCTGAGTCGAGATCGATGCCGCCACGGCGGACAAAGGAATCGAAACCAGCACGTCTAAGAGCTTCATCAACCTTCAAAGCTCTGAAGACCTGAGCCACAGCCCTACCCAAGAGTGCTCCGACGAGCCACCCGAGGACGAGAATAACGATAGCGATAACAAGATTCGGGACAAAGTTGACTACTCCAATCCAGAGATTCTGGAAGGAGAGAGTCAGAACATTGCTCCATGTTTGTAATAACATATATTCTTAACTGAATATCCGTGCAAATGCACTTAAGCTGCTAATTACCACTCTTAAAGGGGTATGTAAACATTATACACCGCTAGAACAAAGGTAATTTCAGGATTAAGAGTATTCTGTGGATAAGCAGGATCAAGCTTTTTTCACTGTTTCTAGGCCAAGCTTGTTAAGAATCTTCTCGTGGTGGGAGTCGAGGATGTCGCGGATGAGCTTGTCGTATATACCTAGGCGGTACTGGAAGTCACTAGTGTCGAAGACGGCGTAACGGAGCTCCTTCCCCAGCTCAGCCTCAATGGCACTCATGACAGCTACGAGCTTACTATGCTTAATGTGATCCCCCACTATTAGAATGTCGACTCTAGAGTCTGGATCTCGAAGGAAAACGCCAGAAATAAGGATGAGCTTCATATTCCCAGCGGTAGAAATCCTCCTTACAATCTCCTTCTCGGAAAAGGGGTTCGCATCTATGAGGAAGTTGGAGATGGCAGGTAGGAAGCGGTAGGCCTTGTTGAGTTGGTAGCTCTTGCCACGCTTCTTAATAAGCCCTGCCTGGATAAGGCTATTGAGCTCTCGGCGGACAACTGAGGAAGAGGCCTTAGCACGACTCACCACTTCGGCCGAAGTGTAGGCGAGATTGGGGTTAAAGATGAAAAGGCGCATAATCTTCACCTTCGCTTCCCCGCCGAAGATATGTGCAACAGACTTGATCATGAACGTATTGTAGTCTGTGTAGATAAAAAGAAAAGCCCAATAGAAACTCTATTGAAAGCTAGCAATAACAGATTTGGCAGCTCATGTTCCACAATAAGAAGGGTAGGATAAAGGTATGGGCTGTTTTACTATTAGAAAATTTATCTATGGTTTCCCTGTACTTACTCAGGCTTTCTTGCTGGGCCTCATAAATATTTTTCCCTTTTATCAAGGAAATTCCTACTTGATTAGAGCATTCCAAAACGGGAGCAGCATATTCATCAGTGAGTGGAGTATGTAGGGAATCAGGATCTCGAGCAAATATGAATGGCTGAGAATACCCTATAAAACCCTGTGCCCCTGCTTTCATTAGTGCTGGACCAAGCGCTGTGCCAGCATCACAGGCTCGAATAAAGACCTTTTTCCCTTTCAACAGATCACACCCATTAGTTGTAGATAAAATTATTTCATTATTTTTACCAGCAACCTCTGATGGTCCCCCATGACCATTTATAATCACTATACTTATTGGTTGTTTAGAAAGATAACTCTGAAATTTAACTTCAGATGCTTTGTGCCCTCC
>JAIFWL010000027.1 GCA_019661845.1 Candidatus Parcubacteria bacterium | reverse complement strand
GGGGCCATCGGGCTTTCCTTTCGAAGACTTCGTCGCAGAGATCTTGAAGGCACAAGGTTATGAGAGTCTCACTCGTCAGGTGGTCCTTGGTGGCTGTGTGCCACACGAGGTGGATGTGGTCGCTTATAATGAGAAGAAGTTAATCATGGTTGAAGCCAAGTTCCACAACGAGCTCGGTATCAAGAGTGACCTCAAGGTGGTCTTGTATGTGAAGGCTCGCTTCGACGATTTGAAAGAGAATGTCTATAACTACGGTGGCAAGGATAGGCCAGTAACAGATAACTGGCTCATTACCAATACCAAGTTCTCCTCGACAGCCATTCACTACGCTGAGTGTAAGAACATGACACTCATCGGCTGGAACTATCCAGAGAAGGGTAATCTACAAGATATGATTGAAGAGGAGAGACTTCACCCTATCACCTGTCTCACCGCCCTCTCGGAAGATAATAAGAAGACCTTACTCACAAATGGGGTCGTCTTATGCTCCAACATCGCTTCAAATCCAGATATACTTAAGAAAGTTCTAGGTGGTGGTGTGGATGTGGAAGAAGTTATTAATGAAATTAAAGAATTAAAATGAGTAACATTTTCAACTTTGCTGGCTTTATGCAACCGATGCTCTACCTCGTGATAGCGCTTGTACTTGGTATGGTGCTCGGCCTCGAGAGGACGCTTGCGCACAAGATCGCTGGCGTCCGTACTTACGGCTTGGTAGCAATGGGTGCCTGCCTCTTCATCCTCCTCGCAAGGTACATTGCACCAGTTGCAGATGTAGGCTCACCAGGGCAAATGTATGTGCTCCAGGGTCTTATCATGGGCATCGGCTTCATTGGTGGAGGAACAATCCTTCGTACACACGAGCATCATCAGGAACATGCATCAGGACTCACTACCGCTGCAGGACTCTGGATTACAGCTGGCATCGGTGCGGCAGTTGGATACCGGCTCGTGCCTCTCGCCATCTTCGTCACTCTCTCCACTCTCATCGTCTTCACTATCTTCCTATCAATTGAGAAGAAGTTGAGTCCAAATAACTAAGTAGATGGATGACCGCGAGGAAATTTTAAAAAGAGTTAAGGAAGAAGTAATAGCACTCAAGGCCTCACCACTCTATAAAGATAGGGTAGAGAACAACTACTTCCCCGTTATAGGTGAAGGGGATCATAATGCGAAGATCATGTTCGTCGGCGAGGCACCAGGGCAGAATGAAGCTAAGACTGGTAGACCATTCGTCGGTCGTGCGGGGAAAGTGCTCGACGAACTTTTAAAAAGTATTGGAATCGAGAGAAAAGATGTTTACATTACAAATATTGTGAAGGATCGTCCGCCGGGGAATCGTGATCCATTGCCAGAGGAGATTAATATCTATGCGCCATTCTTAGACCGGCAAATTTCGGCTATTAAACCTAAAGTGATTGCGACTCTCGGACGCTTCTCCATGCAGTACGTCATGACGCGTTATGGTTTAGACTTCGAAGTTGAGGGAATTTCTAGAATTCACGGACAAGTTTTCGACACTACTATCGAAGGTGAGTCGGTAAAAGTGGTGCCACTCTACCACCCTGCTGCAGCCATTTATAACCAGCATTTACTCGATACCTTGAAGGAGGACTTCAAAATCCTTGCAAAGTTGTAAATAATGTGCAATAATGAGGGTCGGCAGTTCCTAGGAGGGACTATGTGCGACCACCCGTACGCTCGGCTTCAGTCAGTCAATTTCCCTGGCCTGACTAAATGTCAGGATTGCGGCGCCGTCGTCCCGTGTCCCCACCCGTTCATCTCATTCGAGAGGCAGGAAGCTAGCAAGACAACTGAATGCCATTCTTGCGGTGAGGTTTTTCATAACAACCTCACCCTGGCTATCACGCCTCCCGTACGGAGAGGGATCCCAGTTTCGGCCGCCTAGTCGGCCATCAGTTTCTCGGCAAACCCAGCCGGCCCGGTGCATGCGCAATATGCGTGCACCGGGTTCTCTTTTTATAAACGAAATATGTTATATTGCTTTTGATGAACTCGTCCGATATTCGTGAGAAATTCCTAAAGTTTTTTGAAAGCAGAGGACACAAAGTTGTACCTTCTTCCTCGCTTGTGCCCGAGGGAGATGCCTCAGTCCTCTTCACCACTGCGGGGCTGCAACAGTTTAAGCCGTACTACATTGGAGCTAAAGATCCTGTAGCTGACTTCGGTATGAAGAACACAGTCTCAGTGCAGAAGAGTGTTCGTACCTCAGACATTGAGGAAGTGGGGGATGAGAGGCATCTTACATTCTTTGAAATGCTTGGAAACTTCTCCTTCGGTGGGTATTGGAAGAAGGAAGCCATAGAGTACGCACACGAATTTGTAACGAAGATAATGAATTTAAAAATTGATTACGTAACAGTTTTCGAAGGAGAAGATAATGTTCCAGAAGATATGGAATCCGCAGAGATTTGGCGGAGCATTGATCCAAGTATTGTCATAAAGAAGTTTGGCAGAGGAGACAACTTCTGGGGACCGACAGGAGAGGAGGGTCCATGTGGCCCGACGACTGAAATATATGTGAATGGTATTGAGATTTGGAACATCGTGTTCAACGAATTTTATTCGGATAAAGCTAAGAAGCTAACGAAGCTAGAGAAGCCGGGTGTAGATACTGGCATGGGACTTGAGCGTCTCACTATGGTCTCGCAGAATGTACCTACAGTTTTTGATACTGATCTATTCACCCCGATTTTACCAGTGGCAGAGTCACGTATGGTAGCTGACCACGTGCGCTCAGCAGTATTTATGATTGCTGATGGTGTGAGGCCATCGAATACCGAGAGAGGTTATATATTGCGTAGGCTTATTAGGCGAGCATACTTCGCTAATAAAAACTTGGTTCCAGTTATTGACGCTGTAATTGCGAAGTACAGTGGTGTTTACAGCTTCAGCTCTGACACTCATCAGGTAATTAAAGAAGAGGCTGAGAAGTTTGAGAAGACTCTTGAATCTGGGTTAAAGCAACTCGATAAAGAGAGTGACCCATTTAAACTCTTCGCTACATACGGATTGCCATTCGATGTGATTAAGGAGAAGTTCCCAAGCCTTACGCATGAAGAATTTGAAGCGCGATTTAAAGAACATCAAGACATTTCTCGTGCTGGCATGGAGCAGAAGTTTAAGGGCGGACTCGCTGGACACAGCGAGGCCGAAGTGAAGTATCACACGGCAACACACTTACTTCACCAAGCACTTCACGATGTCTTAGGGAGTGATGTGGGGCAGAAGGGGAGTAACATTACGACGGAGCGACTTCGATTCGACTTCTCCTTCCCACGTAAACTGACTGAGGAGGAGAAGATTCGTGTGGAAGAGATTGTGAATGAGAAAATAACACAAGCCTTGCCTGTGCGACACTCGGTGTTGCACAAAGAGGAGGCGCTTAAGAGCGGAGCAAGGCACTCATTCGATGAGAAGTATCCAAGTGAGGTAAGCGTTTATTATATTGGAAGTGATTTAGATAACGCATACTCGAAAGAATTTTGTGGTGGACCACACGTGGAGAACACGAGGGTACTAGGGAAATTTAAAATTACGAAAGAGGAAGCAGTAAGTGCTGGTGTTAGAAGGATTAAAGCTACACTAGAATAAAAAGCAGCTTGTCCCGTACGAAGCTTTGCTTTCGTACGGGATGTTGGAATAATTGTAAATTGAGTTATACTTTAATTCATGCCGAAAAAAGTCGAAGACATGATCGCACCTGAGAGGAGAAGGAGTATAAGGAACATCCCAATCCCTGAAGGTCGAAGAAAGAATGATCGTCTTTATGCAGAACTAGTGCCTAAGAAAGCCTCAAGTGCTCGCGCTACTATAGGTGAAGATCTACCACCTCCTTCACCTCCTAGGAAAGTTCCTCCGCCTTTCCGCCGACGCGGTTCGAGGAAGAAGATGTGGTTAGGGGTTGGAGCTACATTCATCATCCTAGCTTTCGCAGGACTATCGTTCTTTAGCGGAGCTACTCTCTCGTATGTGCCTAAGTCAGCTGCTCTTAGCTTCAGTAACGATATTTATAGCGCAGAGAAGACTGGCACAGGCGGCCTTCTATATAGTGTAGTCAAACTCTCACGTGATAAGAGCCTTTCTGCTCCAGCTGGAGGTGAGGTAGAGGTGAGTCGCAAGGCTTCAGGTACTATTGTGGTCTATAACGATGCTTCAGCAGAAGCGCAGAAGCTCATTGCCACCACTCGTTTCGAATCACCTGCAGGGAAGGTTTATCGCATCAAGGACGCCATCACTGTTCCTGGTAAAACTGCTTCCGGCCCAGGTTCTGTAGAAGCGACTGTATATGCTGATGAACCAGGAGATTCTTATAATACTGGGCTCACAGACTTCACCCTCCCTGGACTTGAAGGCACTCCAAGATTCAAAACTATTTATGCTCGCTCGAAGACGCCTATGGCTGGTGGCTTCGTCGGTATGGAGAAGTCAGTTAAGGCAGAGGATCTAACTCAGGCCAAGAATAGCTTAGAGCAGGGCCTCAAGGATGACTTGTGGAAAGAGGCCGAGGCTGAGGTGCCAGGAGACTTCATCCTCTTCCCATCCCTCTCCACCTTCAGCTTCGAAGATTTGCCACAAAGTGTCTCTGCTGATGGAGTGAACGTCAATATGAGAGGGGAGCTTCATGCAGTCATGTTTAAGAAGAGCGATTTGTCAGGATTCCTCGCTAGGAAGAAGATTACTCTCTCGCCCAATGATCTTGTAGATATTCCTTCATACGATGCTCTGACCATCTCCTTCTCGGGTAATCCTCCAGCCGACTTACTGACAGCAAGTGAAATCAATTTCAAACTCTCTGGTGCGACCAAGGTCTTGTGGCTTACTGACGAAGTTGCTTTGAAAGCTGACCTAGCAGGCAAGAGTAAGAAGGAGGTACCAGTCATCCTTAAAAATTATTCCACTATTTCCTCAGCCAATGTATCTGTAAGACCATTCTGGAAGACATCCTTGCCTACAGACGCGCAAAAGATCATAATCAAGAAACTACCTACAGAGTAACCCATGCCACAAAACAAACCTGAAGAGAAGACCGGTACAGTCGTTGAATCGCTACCCAATATCATGTTTAGGGTCCAACCCGACGAAGGGGGCGAGGAAATAGAACCATATGGGGGGAAGGCTAGGATTATTAAAAGGCTCTAGACAGAAAAGGGGGTTTAAGCTAGAATACACACTCGTCATGAAAGTTAAGGCGGCGGTTAGAAAATTGTGTGCAAAATGCCAAATAGTCCGTAGAAAGGGCTATGTGTATGTAGTATGCAAGGCGAATCCTCGCCATAAACAAAGACAAGGTTAAATGCGTATCCTAGGTATCACCATCCCAGATGAGAAGCGGCTTGAAATCGGCCTAACCACACTCTACGGTGTTGGTCGTTCACGCGCTCGAGAGATCCTTAAGCAGGCCGGGGTACCAGTTGAGCTTAAGGTGAAGGACGTGGTGGTAGAGCAGGAGAATAAGATCAGGGGGATTATTGAGAAGCTTACTCTCGAAGGAGATTTGAAACGTGAGGTTGCTGCC
>JAIFWL010000026.1 GCA_019661845.1 Candidatus Parcubacteria bacterium | reverse complement strand
GAAAGAGGGGATTATATACGCAAAGCGCCACTCGCAAGAGAGGCGCTTTGCATTTCACCCGTACAAGACTGAGCCTATAAATACGAGTGAGTTCGAGATAAGCCACATGGTGTAGATGAAGACGAGAGGCTTCTCCTTGTGCACATAACCATAAATAATCCACGGGATATCCATAAGAGCGAGAGTAAACCACGAGATGGGTGCTAAGCCACTAGCGTTGTGAGTGTGGTAGATGAGCCAGAGTTGAGGAGCCATCATGGTGAGGGAAATTATTCCTGCACAGTAGACTACTTTGTCTAAGACAGGATGCTTAATGCCTTTAGCAATTCGCCTCTGCGACTTCACATGATGAAAGACCATGTGGAAATTATAACATGATGAAAGTGAGATAAACGAAAAGGCTTACCATCCGAACTGATTCAACATCAGTTCTAGGCGGTAAGCCTCATGCCACTTTAGCAGGCAAGCTGGACTTCTTGATTAGAACGCTGTCCGGGCGCTACGATGTTAGGCCGCCGAGTGGAACCTTTCAATGTCCTCGTCGAGGCTCTCGAAGAGACTTGCTTGCCCACCGGCGTCGCAACGACGGAACTTGAAGTTCCCTGTCGGACCTCCATCATGAGTCATCCCGGGCGAGAAAGGGAACTTTCCTAGCTGGGTGACACGAACAGCATGTGTCACCGTCCATGGCTGTCTTTCCCCATCGAAGACCCCGACGATTCCGTCATAGGCCTCCTCCCGGATCAACAGGAGCTCTCTGTCGTTGAGCTCGACCATGTGCCAGCGAATCATGAAATGCCCGCCAGAGAGACCGAAGCCTGCTCTCCGCTGGACTTCGTCTGGAGTATCCAACCCAAGGACCTTTTGGGCCATTGAGATGACCCAGTTCCGTACGTAGCCATCCTGGTAGATGGCTTTCAACGTCTTCATATCCCCTCCTTTGGGGAAAAGTTGCGGCTAGGCAGGATGCCGTAGCCGGTCTTCCTTCCCTTAATCAGCAGGGAGAAACTGTCTATTTATATCTTATCATACTTAATTATATATGTCAAGTTAAGTGATGTTCGAGGCTTTTACTTCAATCTCCTCCGCTTTACGTAAATTTTTTACTTGAATCTTGGTAATGATATTTAAGTGAGGTGATTGATCGAGTTCATGAGCAAGCCATGCCAAGTTTTCTTCACCACTTAACCATTTGTCAAAGGCGCCCTTTGACAGGTCGTATGGTTTAGAATAATTCCTTAGAGTCTTCTTACCATTATCTAGGAAGTACTCGTGGAAGTATGACATCACCAGCTCTCGCACACTTTTATAAATTGGATCTCGATAGCGTAGGACTGAATGATTCGTCTTAGAAATTGCTCCCCAGTAATTCCCCACCTTAAACAAGGTGACGACATGGTCGAAGTCAGGACGAACAGTTTTAAGGTCCAGGAGCAGAGGCTTCTGACCCTGTATCCAGAGTGCGAGAGCTCCTACAAGCGCCCCTTCGAAGCAGTGCGCCTTCCTTGCCTTAAGTGTCATGGCTACTGACATGTGGCTCATGCCAGTCTTATCATGGTTCCAACTTAAGGAGTTTAGGAAGTCTTGAATCTTCCCGGGAGTATTCAGCGCCTTCAGTGTATTCCAGTCTGCTTTACTTAACTTGGAATCCTCAAACCTTAACTTCTTCATGATTGGAGTGCCAAGCGACTCAAGTGTGTTTCCCTCTCTTGGTTGAAGGCAGAACTACTATAACCATACTTCTCAATGAGTGAGGCTGCATGATACGCACCCAAGTGATGTGGCATGACTACATATGAAGCGCCGGCACGGTATAGATCATGCGTAGCACTTACAGTGTGAGAGATAGTGATGAAAATGCCGTCACTATTCCCCTTGCGATACTGCCTAGTGAGCACTAAGTTGGTTTCTAAATCAGGGATAGTAGAGACTACGAGCTTGGCCTTCCTCAATCCAATCTCGTTTAGGAAGTCCGTATCTTCAGCATCACCATAGCAGTAAGGAATGTTCTGAGCCTTCAACCTTTCTATGGAAGCGGGGTTGAAATCAACTACTAGAAATTTGCTAGTAATCTTCTTAGCAGCTCTTACGAAGTCCTGCCCCACTCTGTCATAGCCGAAGATGATAACCTCAGCATTACTTACACTGGAACTTTCTACCATATGTGAGCGACGCCAAGTGATGAGTTTCAAAGCGGGTTTAAGGAAGGTGTAGAGCTTATCTGCATGGAGTATAAGGTAAGATGAGCCCGCAATAGTAATCACGCCAACCAAGGTGACCATGGAGACCACTTCCTGACTAATGTGCCCGAGGGAGAATCCTAGTGCCACGAGTATGAGTGAGAACTCGCTAATCTGAGCAATGGTAAGCCCCGCCATGAAGGCCACTCGAGTACGGAAGCCCAAGAGATTCATGAGGATTATCATGATTAAGGGATTGCCCACGAGGACAAAGAGGCTAAGCCCCAGAGCTACAGGCCAGATAGCTCCAAGTTGTGAGAGGATAAGTTGCGAACCAAGCATGATAAAGAAAATCATGATGAAGAAGTCACGCAGAGGCTTGAGCCTAGAAGCAATCTCGTAGGCGAAGGGTGATGCAGCCAAGGTAATACCCGCAATCAAGGCACCGATCTCAATGGAGAAGCCGATGTGGTAGAAGAGTGCTGAGAGTCCCAGCCCCCATGCAAGGGAGAAGATGAATAACAGTTCCTGTGAACTTGCGACAAACTTGGCAACGTGCGGTAGGAGAAACTTCGCAATAAGATAAAGAAGGATACTAACTACTACACCCTTAGCCAAGAGGATAAATAATACTGGTAAAAGAGCCGAGAGATTACCAGCACCAAGTCCTGTTGTACCCACAATACTTACAAAGAGTAGGAGGAGTGTTGCAACCAAGTCTTGAACTAGTAAGAGGCCGAGGGAAATCTTCCCATACAACTTGTCAGTATCACCCAAGTCAGAGAGAAGTTTCAAGACGATGATAGTGCTCGAGAAGGTAAGCGCAATAGCAATGTAAGCTGAAGGCACAATGGAGAAGCCGATCCAGCGAATGACGTAGAAGCCAATGATCGAGGTGAAGAGCACTTGACCCACGCCTGTAATGAGTGAGGCCTTACCCACTTCCTTCAACACATCAGGGTTAAGTGAGAGACCGACGATGAAGAGGAGGATAGCAATACCAATTTTAGAAAAGAATTCTAATTCACTTTTAGAATCTAAGATATTGAGCACATAAGGACCCACCACGATGCCGGTCGCGATGTAACCCACGATAAGAGGCTGTCTTAAGAGCTTCGCAACAAGAGAGAGCGCAGTGGCCAGAGCCACAATGAGAGAAATTTCTACGAAAAGGTTCATGATGAGTTTAATCCCCAGACTAAATTTGCTCAAACGTTCTTACTATTTTAATATGACTTCAGACGCAGAGCTAGCGCGTCTTCCCCACCCTACCGCCGGAGGATCGGATGCACAGTGACCTTGAGCAGATGTCCGCAGAAGAGCTCAGTAATGAGCTCCAGAGACTGTACGGAGTACAGGAACAAATCACTGAAAGGGTGCAGGAAGTTAGGATGCACCTTGCGATCGCTCGGGACACCCCCAACAGGGACCGGAGAAGGATCGTGAGACAAGCAGAAGTTCACAGCTAGACCACTAGCAGGACTCGTGTGCCCAACCATTTCGTGCCGACGCTCTACTCAGAGCGTCGGCACTCTTTATTTCTTTAAAATTGCTTTTACGAAGGCGGAGAAGAGTGGATGAGGACTGAGAGGTCTCGCTTTAAACTCAGGATGGAATTGTGTGGCGAGGAAGAATGGGTGAACCTCCTTAGGCAATTCAGCAATCTCGCAGAGCTTACCATCTGGTGACATGCCGGAGAATATTAGTCCTGCCTGCTCAAGCCTTTCAATATATTCGGGATTTACTTCGTAGCGGTGACGATGCCTCTCAGAGATGATTTGTGAGTTATAAGCCTTGTGTGCGTGAGTGCCCTTCTTCAAGATGGCTGGGTAGGCACCGAGTCGCATACTGCCACCGTAGTTAGACTTAGATAATTTGTCCTTCTGCTCACCCATGATGCCGATAATAGGATGCGGTGTTTCTGAATCTACCTCTATGGTATGAGCACCCTTGAGCTTGCCTACATGTCGAGCGAACTCTACTACCGCTAGCTGCATGCCGTAACAGAGGCCGAGATACGGTATCTTGTGCTCCCGAGCGAAGCGTATAGCCTCTATAATCCCCTCCACTCCTGTAGAACCGAAGCCTCCTGGCACTATGAGCCCATCGTAATCCTTGAGTTCGGAAACTTTCCTCTTACCATTCTCATAATGCTTGGAGTTAATCCATTCAAGCTCTGGAGTAGCATCCTGCCAGTAGCTAGAGAACTTGATAGCCTCGATAACGGATACGTATGCATCAGATAGGACGAAGTCGCCTGTGTCGAAGTACTTTCCCACTACAGCGATCCTCAACTTCTTCTTAGCTCTCTGACTCTTAGATACGAACTTGCGCCATTCTACGAGATCCTTCTGCTTCGGCCTCAAGTTGAAATGTTTTAGTATACGCTCACTCAAGCCATCACGTTCGAAGTTGATAGGCACTTCATAAATACTCTTAATATCTGGAGCGGCGATAATGTTCTCACTTGAGACACCGTTCGCTAAGGCAATCTTCTCCTTCCTTCTAGCATCAATAGGCACTTCGCTCCTGGCGATAATTAAGTCTGGTTGAATACCATAAGAGTTAAGTTGGCGAATAGCATTCTGCGTCAGCTTGGTCTTCATCTCACCTACCGAACCAGGGACAGGCAGGTAGGAAACCATGGCGAACATGACATCCCCTGGGTAACGAATCTTCAAGAGACGTGCCGCTTCGAGGAAAATAGCGTTCTGATATTCACCCACCGTTCCTCCAATTTCAAAAATAGTGAACTCTGCATTGGTCTTAGAGACAGAGCGTGCAATGCGATCCAAGATTTCTTCAGTAATGTGATACACGGGTTCAACACACTTGCCGTGATATCCCAAGGCACGCTCCTTGTCTATTACATACTTAAAGATCATGCCATTGGTCATATAGTTCTCCACTGGCATGTTCTTGTTGAGGAAGCGCTCGTAGTTACCCATATCCTGGTCAGTCTCAAGCCCCGACTCTAGGACGAAGACCTCTCCATGCTCAACTGGATTCATGGTTCCTGCATCAACATTTAAATAAGGGTCAGCCTTGATCAGGCTGACTACGAATCCCTTAGACTGGAGGATGGTACCGATAGAGGAGGTGGCAATGCCCTTGCCGACTCCGCTCATAACTCCACCCACAACGAAAATATATTTGTGACGATTTTTACCCCTCATTTTCCAGATTCTAGCACACTAGGCTCGAGGCGCTTTGGGGACAACTAGGATTGCGAGTATATAGGCAACAAGGCCTGGCACAAGTCCAGAGAAGATGACCATAAGTAGCCAGAAGAGGCGTAGAACAGTAGGGTCAATGTTAAAATATTCACCTAATCCACCACAGATTCCTGCGAATACCTTATTATCGCGACTGCGGTATAGCTTTTTGTTTTCCATAGCGATGAGTATACCAGAGTTTACGCTACAGCGTCCTTCATGGAGCGGATGAACCAAGTGAGGGAGAGAGTTCCGATCACGAGGAAGATTATGAGGGCGGTATAGACGTTGTGGTTGGTCACATCTCC
>JAIFWL010000083.1 GCA_019661845.1 Candidatus Parcubacteria bacterium | reverse complement strand
GCTTAATCAACCTCTCAGCCTTCTTAACAGCTAGGGCTGGAGACTTCGCCTCAATTTTAAGGAAGACAGCAGTAGACCGCCACTCGGCCTTTAGGACGTATTCTTTTTCCATTCGGGAAGCAAAGAGTCTACCACGGGCCTCGAACAAAGTCAACGGCGACGGGTGGGGGTCTCACTTTTCAGACCCCCCAGATGTTGTGTCCGATTTCCAGTCGGGCCAAGGCTCCCATAGACCGGCCGTAGATTTACGGTCAATTCTTAGATTCTTGTCACTCATGGAATCATCTACTATGGAATCAAGGGAGGGTAGGCCCTGAAGCCTACTTGCCTCCACTCGCGCCCACAACTGGAACTCCTTGGATTGGCTCAATTTCCTAAAGGCCTCAACCTTGTTCCTGTGTTGATTCCTCTCGTCAGCGGAGTATCCTTCAGCTCCTGAAGGTGCATGCCTAATTCGGATGGCGGTATGGCGGCGATTCTTATTCTGACCGCCATTACCACCACGAGAGGCTATTTCTTCGACGGAACAGTCTTGGAGTCCAACTGAGAAGACGAGCCTTTTACCTTTCCTTGTTTCCAATCGTCACCCGCCTCATCTCTCTGTGTACTTGTGTATCCTAGACTTGCTGATGAACCACGCATACCACCCACGTTGGCTGCATAAGCAACTGTGTTACTCACTGTGCTGCCCAAGGCCTTGTCCATCTTGTCAACGTCATACCACATGGTATGAATCTGTGGGATACCTAGTGATGCAGCCTCAGCAAAGGCATCTTGGTTGGCTCCTAGATAGAGGAACTGCCACTTGTAGGTCTCAGACTGGGTATCAATCCGCTTCTTAACATCTGAACGTTTGAATGTCCTTGAGGCATTCTCCTGACCATCTGTGATGACTACGAAGAGGACTTGGTCTGGCCTCTCATTGGTTTCCATACCTGCATACCTACGACCTGTATTGTCGATGGCTGTGCATAGGGCATCTAGAAGGGGGGTGCTTCCCCTTGGCTTCAGGTTTAAGTTCTCTGCTGCCCCAATCGGGACATTCATGTACTGGATATATTGGGGGTCAATACTATCAAATTGAATGAGGCTAATTCGAGTTGATTCAATTGCCCTGTGCTCCTTAAGGAACGATTTAAATGCGGTCTCCGTGGTCTCCTTAATAGAGGCCATAGAACCTGACCTGTCAACTAGGACTGTGATGTCTGTATATTGTTTCATTGTCTCCTTTGGAAGTGTGAATATGGGTGTGGTTGATATTGTGACATTCCCCTGTGGGAGAATGTCGTAGAAGTCCGTGAACTGCCACTCGCCACTCATCTCCC
>JAIFWL010000025.1 GCA_019661845.1 Candidatus Parcubacteria bacterium | reverse complement strand
AGAAGGAAGGAACTATTTAAGCAACTTGGGTTTAGAACCTTGAGTGAGCGCATCAAAAAACTATCAGGGAGTTCTGATCATGCGTCGAAAACCGCACCACAGCAGCCAACTCTTTCAGGATACAATCCGCAAGAACTTCAAGAACTTTCTTTGATGCTGTGGGTAATTGATTCCAACATTACTGCGCCAACTCTAGATGAGATTTTAGAATTTACTAAAACAGATAATCTCAAAGACGCTAGGAAAGTGCTTGAGGTAGAACTCGATAAGCGGAAGGTGCGTAGGGTCTTTGAGGATATTGAGAAGCCGCTCCTACCTGTAGTTGATGCGATGAATGACAGAGGAGTGAAGATTGATCGAGAGATGTTGCATGAACTTTCGAAAACTTACCACAAAGAACTTAATAGGATAGAGAAAGAGATTTGGAAGGAAGCTGGGGAGGAGTTCAATATCAATTCGCCTAAAGTACTTTCGGAAATCTTATTTACCAAGATGGGTTTGGCCGACAAGCGTCAGAAGAAAACTCCAGGCGGAGCGCTTTCAACCAAGGAATCTGAATTAGAGAAGCTCCGTGAGAAGCATAAGATCATTGGACTTATCCTCGAGTATCGCGAACTCTCTAAACTCCTCTCTACTTATATAGATGCTATTCCACCCTTGCTCGACAAGAACTCTCGCCTGCACTCAACCTTCGTCCAAGCGGGGACCACTACCGGGCGTATGGGTTCAAACAACCCGAACTTGCAGAACATTCCAAACAAGAGTGAGCTCGGCCGGGCTATTAGACGAGCCTTCGTAGCCGAGAAAGGGTTTAAACTCGTCTCTCTCGACTACTCACAAATCGAGCTTCGTCTAGCCGCTGTTCTAAGTGGAGACAAGAAGCTCATGGAAATATTTAAGAATGGTGAAGACATTCATGCCGGCGTAGCTTCGCGTGTGTTTAAGGTGCCGATTGATCAAGTGGACAAGACTATGCGTACGAAGGCTAAGGTTATTGACTTCGGCATCCTCTACGGCATGGGGGTGAATGCACTGAAGGGTAACTTAAAGACCGATAGGGCAGAGGCGCAACAGTTTTATAACGAATACTTCGAGACCTTCACTGGACTCGCTAGTTACTTGGATAAGGTGAAGGCCGAGACTGCGCGTCGCGGATACACCGAGACGATGTTCGGCAGAAGGCGATACTTCACCGGCTTTAAGTCGCCACTACCATTTATCCGTGCGCAAGCAGAGAGGATGGCTATTAATGCACCGATCCAAGGTACACAGGCTGATCTTATAAAGATTGCCATGAAGCAGATCGATGAACATATTAAGAAAGAGAGTAATGAAGATAAGATGAAGATGATTCTTCAAGTCCACGACGAACTCGTGTTTGAAGTAAAGAATGATTTGGTGGATGAAGCGGTGAAGCACTTCAAGAAAATAATGGAGAATGGTATCCCGAAGGAAAGGTTGGAAGGTGTACCGATAATCGCTGAAGCAAATGTGGGAGAGAATTGGGGAGAGATGGAGAGATTTGGATAATAAACAATAAACAATGAACAATGAAGAAGATTTAGAAATTAATTTAGAGCCAGTCGAAATACATCCGGAGATGTATAGTTCGAACTTGTTTGGGGAGGCTCAGCCAACCGGAAAACACTCGGTGTCTGAGGAATTGTTGACACCGAGTGTTGGGGAGGTTGGCGCGCCTTTCAACATCTGGGCTTTCACCGATGCGATAGGGGCAAGGAAGAAGCGTGATGCATGGGTCTTGTATCATAAGGCGCTCGCAAGTGGTATGGCAGCCGAAGAAGTGTTTTACAAATTCGTCTGGCAGGTGAAGACCATGCTCATAGCGAGCAAGACTCATAGTGCCGAAGAAGCAGAGATGAAGAGTTACCCATACAGTAAGGCAAAGGGGTTCCTAAAAAATTTCAAAGCTACGGAGCTAGAGAAGCTTTCTGAAGCTTTAGTTATTGGTTACCACAAAGCCCGTCGTGGCCATGGGGAAGTGGAAACTCTAGTCGAGAAGATGCTTTTGAAACTGTGATTTTGTTTTGTGGTCACAAGTATTTTTCTGGTGAAAAATCTCGCGACCCCATCTCGGCACCGACGTGCCTGCGATTCGCACAAGTGCCCCGCACTTGTGCGCCCAGTTGGGATCGAACCAACGACCTTGTCCTTAAAAGGGACCTGCTCTACCGACTGAGCTATGGGCGCAATTGCAGAAAAACTATATCTAATTTATAGAGGAATGTCGAAAGCGTAGGCGCCGGCGCCGGTCAAGAGGAGTGAGAGTGAAATGACGAAGACGAGGAGGTAGAAGACGGCATCACGTTTCAAGATCTCGCGTGCCGACCACTCCACGTAGAGTTCTGCTCCGGAGAAGATGACGAAGGCGAGTGCGGCAAGTTGAGTCCAGAGGCCAAGTATTAGTAAAAGGCCACCGATAACTTGTAACGCACCATATATAGATACGAAGAGGTCTGCAGGTCGGAGGTGGAGAGTTTCGAAAGAGGCAATCCATCGTGGCCTCTCTACTTTAAATTTAAGAACTCCCAAGTCGATAAAGATAAGTCCAAGGAGTACACGCAAGATAAATGGTCCAAGAAGGGAATAGTTCAATAGTTCTGGAAATAGATTAAGCATGGATTTATAGTAGCACAAAGAGTGCTATGCCTGTGGAGACGGAGACGTTCAAGGATTCCTTCTTGCCATGCATGGGGATTTCGAGGATAGTGTCACTCGCTTCCAGAGCTTCGGAACTTACACCATCAACTTCGTTGCCAACTACGAGCGCGAAGCGCTCGAGGTTACTAGCTTCGTAGGTTCGTAGTTCCGTAGCTTTAGAAGATTGCTCAAGTGCAAGAATCTTGAATCCATCATTTTTTAAATTAGAAATTGTTAATTGTAAATTTTCGATCGCTACATACTCCCAATCTATTAAATCTTCAGCGCCAAGAGCTACCTTGGCGAAGTCTGTACGCTTACGACCAAAGCGATCGAGTGGGGTAGGGGTAGTGCCAACACAAATAATTTTATTTACGCCCAATCCCTCTGCAGTACGAAATATCGAAGCGGTGTTCTCCACGCTTCGTAAGTTATCTAGAATGAGTACGCAAGTTCGCATGCATGAAATACTAAGCCTTTAAGCCATAAAATATACTTGACAAGTCATACAAAAAGGTGTATGATAACATGTGGAGGCTGGAATGATTCGACAGATTGTTCGATACACGGCGTACATGCCGATCGATGGGTCACGAAAGATTGTCCACCTGCGGTGCGACGATCCGAGCAGGCCTTACAAATTCATCGGGGTTCAGGCGTGCGGGACAACCTGCGTCATCCACCCGAAGAACGACCACCCCGACAACGTCATCCACATCGGGGTGCCGAAGATCGACGAGAAGACGCTCCGGGACCATCTCGCGATGACCAATCACCACGAGGACGACGAGGTCGAAATCGTCGTGCTCGCCGGTGTGCGGAATCGGGGAAAGGAAATCCCGAACGCGTCCGAGTACCGGTCTTCTCGACCGAACTCTGAGCCTGAATTCCTGCTCGACCTCGAATCTGGCCCCGTGCCGGATTGGTGGTCGGCAGATCCGACAGACTGAGATGTCGGGAGCTCCTCAGTTTTACGAGCGCACAGACTTCGGTCTCGTGCGCTCTTCGTTTTATTCATATAACTTCTGATGCTTGTCGCAGAAGTGGGCGCTACGAGTGCCGACTACAAGCCGGCGGATGGTGCCACCACAACCTTTCTTAGTACACGGTTTACCGGTGCGACGATAAGCACGGTGATGATCTTGGAACTTGCCTCGCTCACCCTCGATGTTTCTGTAATCCGACATGGAGTCACCACCAAGATCTATACCTTTCTTCAACACTTCCTTCATTGCTTTAAACATCGCTTTGAAATTCTTCTCGGGAATCTTCGACGTCGTCGATAGGGGATGCACATCAGCGCGCCACAAGATCTCGTCGGAATAAATGTTCCCAATCCCTGCAACTAGCGTTTGATCCATTAATACTGTTTTAATCTTACCCTTCGGTCGCTTCAGGAGTTGAGTTTTGAAGTTTATAAGTTTAAAGTCGGAAGTTAAGGGCTCGGGACCGAGATGTTCAAGATGCAGGCACTTCTCCACATCCTTGGTCTCTACAATAGTTACCTTGGCAAACTTCCTCATGTCAGAGAGAGATAACACCTTGCCGTTATCTAGTTTGAAAGACATGCGGGCGAAGGGGTACTCTGGCCTGTCGTAGACGAAGTGGCCAGTCATCTTCATGTGAGTGATGATGGTGTAGCCGTTACTTAAATGGATTAAAACATTCTTCGCTCTCCTCTGCGCTTTAAGAATCGTTGCTCCCTCCACTAAACTTTTAAAATGTTTGAAGAACTTAGGATCTTTAATATTGTCCTTACCTTTGTGATACGCACTGTTATAAGAAGTTTCTACTTCCTTAATACGACGGCCCTTCACCGTCTTGTTCAGACCTTGGACTGTTGTTTCAACTTCGGGGAGTTCAGGCATGAGTTTAGCTTCGAAGCTTCATGAGCTTGATTAGCTTCCTTAGAATACAGAAGCTACGAAGCTAGGCAAGCTACGAAGCCAGATTTTTTAATGCCACCTTCACCCGCTCTGCTGCTCCTTGTACATCCTTCGAAACTTTCTTAAGCGCCTCGCGACTATCACGTTCGGTATAGCCAAGTGAGACGAGCGCCTCAAGAGCATCACCCTCGCCGCGAGTGTCAGTTACCTTATCTGACTCACTTACTTTCAACTTGTCCTTCAACTCTAGGACTATCTTCTCGGCATTCTTCTTCCCAATACCAGATACGCGCGTGAGGTATGAGGTGTCACTACTACCAACTGCTTGGCGAAGAGTGGCAGGGCTTGCGACATTAAGTATTCCTAGCGCCGTCTTCGGCCCAATGCCAGAGATGGTGATGAGGAGTTCAAAAATTTCTAAAGTTTCTTTGTCTAGGAAGCCGTAGAGGTCTAAGGCATTCTCCCTCACAGCCAAGTGTGTCCAGAGGAAGATGGGAGAGCTAGGAGTAGCCTCTAGAGAGACGTCCGTAGTAACCGCCACCTTGTACCCAACCCCTCCCACATCGACCACGATATAATGCAGGTCCTTATGGCGCACCGTGCCTGACAAACTTGAAATCATATATCGATTAGTGTAGCATCTCCTCAATGCCTATAACACGAGGAGCCAAAAAGGCCCACAGAAGCTCGCTTAAGAAGCGGGAGTTTAATGCTGATAGAAAGACAGAAGTCTCTAAGGCTGTAAAAAACCTTAAGAAATTGGTTGCAGCAGGGGATAAGAAGGGTGCCCAAGCTCTCATGCCTACAGTCCAGAAGGCGCTCGATAAAGCTGCTAAGAGCCACACTATAGACAAGAACGTCGCCTCCCGCAGGAAGTCCCGCCTCTCCAAACTTGTTAAAAAGTTAGCTTAGTTTAGCTAGCCTTAAAGCCACTTAAATTCTCCCCAGTGTTGTTTGATGTACCTTGTTTCAAGGATTAGCCAACCTAACGTTACCCACGGCATTAAGAGGAAGAGTGCTCTTGATAACCCGTTGCTAAACCATCCACTCATACTGGCCTCAAATATCGTATAGACCAAAACCAAAATAGTTAAAATAAAGAAACCAATAGCACTCCATTTTTTGTTTCTCCAAAACCCAATTACTGAGAGAATAGAAATAATCCCTATCAATAAAACTGCAATTATCAAAACTAAATCGCCCTTTGCTCCTTGGGTTTCTTCCTTATTACTGTTTTCGGCAGTCTGGACAAATTTCTGGTAAT
>JAIFWL010000082.1 GCA_019661845.1 Candidatus Parcubacteria bacterium | reverse complement strand
GAGGTAGACTGGCGTGTCGGTGTCCGCAATGGCTTGGGTCGCCTTCCTTGCTTCAATAGCATCACAAGGTGAGACCACGACCATCTTAGGAATGACGCGAGTAATGGCTAGGTCCTCAATGGCTTGGTGAGTACCGCCATCAGGGCCTACGGAGATGCCCGCGTGAGAGCCCACGATCTTTACCGGACGGTCGTTGTAGCAGATGGTGGTACGAATTTGTTCCCAGTTTCTACCGGGGCTAAACATGGCGTAGGAACTTATGAAAGGAATCTTCCCCATCGCAGCCATGCCGGATGCTACCGAGGCCAAGTTCTGCTCTGCTACACCCATCTCGACGAAGCGGTTTGGAAACTTGTCTCGGAACAAATACATTTGTGTCGACTCAGTAAGGTCTGCGCAAAGGCCGACGACATTTATATTCTTCTCCCCTGCGAGCACCAAGCCTTCGCCGAATCCTTTGCGAATGGGCACTTGCTCCACCTTCGGTGAGAACATCTTAGTATTAAGTTTTAAATCTGTATTTAACATTTTATTGATGCTCGCTTCGGATCTTGCCTCCAAGTGTTCTCAACTCTGCTAGAGCCATGTTTGCCTCATCCTTATTCGGCGGTTTACCATGCCATCTATAATCTCTTTCAAATTCCTTCACACCCTTGCCGGCAATAGTGTGAGCAATGATCATGGTAGGTTTACCGAAAATGGATTTAGCAGTTTCGAATGCATCCGCAATCTCCTCAATGTTGTGGCCATCGATCTCTATCACATGCCAGAGAGGCGAGAGAGACTCTAGAGGCATAATGTCCTCTGTATAACCATCTATCTGAATGTTGTTCCTATCTATTACCCCTACAAGGTTATGGAGCTTCTCCTTACCGGCAAGCATAGCTGCTTCCCACGTTTGTCCACTCTCAAGCTCGCCATCTGAGAGGAGGCAATAAATGCGTCTAGCACTCGTGAGGCCATGATCCATCTTGTCGGAGAGCGCCATGCCTACAGCTTGTGAGAGTCCAGAGGCAAGTGGGCCGGAACTAGTTTCAAGTATAGGTAAGAAGTCTCGGTGCGGGTGACCTTGGAGTCGTGAGCCGAACTTCCTTAAAGTTTTTAACTCTTCTTTAGGGAAATATCCTGCGTGAGCAAGTGTGGCATATAGTACTGGGCAGATGTGGCCGTTCGATAACACTACTCTGTCTCGCTCCTCCCAACTTGGATCCTTGGGCTTATGGCGAAGAGTGTGGAAGTAGAGGATGGTGAAGATGTCTGCCATATCGAGAGGTCCTGCAGTGTGGCCCGAGCCAGCTTCTAAAAGCATTTCAATGATAGAAATGCGGATGTTATTCGCCTGCTCTTTTAATTCATTTAACTTTTCGTCAGTAAGTTCCATATGTCGCGGAAGTGAGATCCTACTACTAGCCTATCGGCCCCTGCTTCTTGCAGCTCCTTATAATTCTCTAAACTAATGCCTCCATCAATACTTATTGGTAAGTCTGGGAATTGTTTCTTAACCTCTTTTATTCTATCAAAAATTCTTTCGTCGAATGGGTGCCCTTGGTGACCAATCTCCTTAATAGACATGAGGTGAATGAAGTCCACGTATTCTAGGAAGGGTGCAAATTGCTCAAGTGGTTTGTCTATCTCAACTCCCAGACCAATCTCTGCACGGTCTCGGTACTTCGTGAGTGCCTCACCCACTTCATGCACGATGAGTCTCTTAGCTCCTCTCTCAACCCAACGCTCGGCTATAGCAGCAGGTTCCTCGACCATTAGGTGCACTTCAAAACTCTTTTGAATCTCGGCCCAAATATCTTCCTCTAAAACATCGAAATGTATAAAAGGAATCTCAAGTGGCAAGGTCGAAACCTTGTTTATCAAATCATCAACATCCTTAGGAAGAATGGCAGGAATAATTTCATTCATAATACCTTTATGTTATCTTACTTTAAGAGTAGCACATACTGTGCGCCTCTATTCCTAGGCACTGGCGGGATGTCAGGCCGAAAGGTGGCGGGATGCCACTAGGAGAAGACATGGACATACGTCGACAGAAGCGAGCTATCCTGGAGAAGAAGCTTCAATGGCTTGGCTCTCACCTCAAGAGGGTTGATGAGCTCTTCGTCTACGTCATC
>JAIFWL010000024.1 GCA_019661845.1 Candidatus Parcubacteria bacterium | reverse complement strand
GGGAGGATAATTATTAAAATATGAAAAATTTATTTAAATTATCACCTCTTCTGGTTAGCATTCTCATGCCACAAGTAGCTTTCGGTGCTTTGGGTGGAGTAAAGAGCCTCATTACAAGTGCAGGTGCTCTAGTGAATACATTGACTGGCATCGTCTTCGCCATAGGGTTACTTGTATTCTTCTTCGGCTTGGTTAAATTCATATTTAAAGTTGGCGGGGATGAGAAGGCAGTTACTCAAGGGAGAACTCTTATGATCTGGGGTCTATTAACGCTATTCGTTATGTCGACAGTTTGGGGCTTGGTCTACTTCATTCGTGGCAACCTCTTAGGTGTCGTCAATAATAGAGCTCCTGATATAAACGAAGTCATTTTGAAGTAGGAATAGCAGGGGATAACTCAATTGCCTTTTACCCCTATTGACGTATCATTAATTTATACCCTTTTAGGTATACATTATTCGTATCATTCGATCTAATTAGTAAAATTCGCATTATGAAAAAAGTTATCCTGGCCGCTCTAGCATTCGCTCCAACTCTGGCCTTCGCACAAACTGAGGGCAATCTAGGCAACATTCAAAGATTGATAGAGTCAGTGGGCAGACTCATCAACACTGCACTTCCTATCGTAGTAGCACTCGGTCTCCTAGCCTTCTTCTGGGGCTTGGTCCGATTCATCTTCGGCGCAGAGGAGAAGAAGTCTGAAGGCAAGCACATCATGATCTGGGGCATTGTAGCCCTCTTCGTCATGGTATCTGTCTGGGGTCTTGTACGATTCATCGGCAGTGCTCTTGGTATAAATCAGGTCAATTCTGTTACAGTGCCTACTGTAGACAGGCTTCCTTAATACGCGATCATGACGATCGTAGAGCTCTTGAACAAGATCAATAGACTGATCCTTAACCCGATCATTGTCCTAGTATTCGCTGTAGCACTCCTTATCTTTTTCTGGGGAATATTCCAGTTCATCCTCTCTGACGCTGCAGATAGTAAGAGGGCTGATGGTAAGAAGAAGATCTTGTATGGGCTCCTCGGTATGTTTATCATGATCTCGGCTTACGGATTAATTCACTTGGTGCTCTCGACCTTCGGCCTTACTGCTCCCGCCTATCTGCCACTCGCAAAGTAATTTACAGAAATGGATAAGGGCCCCAACGTCCTAGACGTCGGGGCCCTTTGGTATTCACATTACCGTTGTATTTGCTGGTGGCACTTTCCGATTCACCTGCGAGAGAGGAGTGTAGGTCATTTTGAGGATGACCTCACTCTTCTCCTCGTCGATGACTCGATAGCGCATCATCGCTCCGTTCGGAATGTAGATTCCCTGAGTGATGTCGCGAGGAATAGTTATTGGCTTACTCCATTCCCCCTCCTCACTCAGTTTGAAGCAGGTTTCGAAGGCGACGTTGCTAGTACGATTCGCCGCCATTCGATACTCGCTTGGTACCTCTGCTAGAACCCACTCCCGCCCGACCTTGATTTCGGAAGGGTAGCTGGTTGCGACTGTTGGCACGATGGGTGTCGCCGGCGCTTGAGCCGCTGTTGCTGGAGGTGCGGCTTTCCACGCGCGGTAGCGACCGAGAGGGTCCAGAGCAGCTGTTAGAATGATCGCGAGAATCACCAGACCAACTGCGAGTACCTTGCCTCGCCACTTTTTCTTCGTCTTGTTCGGGCGAGGGGTTACTGCGACTTGTGTCACAGCAGGTGGAGTGGTTGGCGTTGCCGGTATCGCTACGGGTTGGGTGCTTTTCGGTGTTTTGCCCTCACTCTTTTTCTCACCCTCTGCTCGAGGAGCCATGATGGCCACCACAAGAAGAGTGAGAACAGCGAATGCGAGACCCACTTTGAGCATCACTCCTAGCGTGAAGATAGGGCTCGGCGTAGTGGAGAGTGGTTGGTGCAACTTCGCTAAGCCGAAGCCGATGAAGGCAACGACCGGAAGAACGCACAAGGTAATGATAACGATGCCCTTTTTCAACCAGGATGGTGAAGAGTAGCGCTGAAGCCAATCCACCTTCTTCATCTTGGCCCAGAGCCGAGACGCGTAGTCTTTCAGCCTAGAGTTAGCCGGTACCGTTGGTTGTGTAGAGACTGACGTCGCCGACGTTGGTACCAGAGCTGTAGTGGGGATGGTCGCAGTTTTCTTTCGCCCCTGCCGATCAATCCAGAGGAAGTAAATTCCCCAGACGATGGCGAAGAGGATTACGATCTCAACTATTAGCCAAACTATCCAATTCATCCGGTCCTCCTTGAGGGTGGTTGAAGTAGCGGGTCTATGATTGCAGTCTATTAGTATTATACTCCTAATTATATAAAAAGTCAAGAGGCTGGACGATATCAATCGTCCAGCCTCGCTTCTACTGTGTCAGTGGTAGTACAGGGTTCGCTCCCAATCCTGGAGCGTAAGTGCCCACCGTCTTATTGTCTCGGTAGGCGGCGTAGCCCTCTCGGGTTGTCTCCATTCCGAGGATGAAACGAGCTTCTTCGGGGTTAGCCTTCACCACATTTAGAAGGGATGTGAGACGAGCTGCCTCACCTCTGCCATCAGCCTTCTTCTTCTCCTCATCAGCAGCGGCCTGTAGGCGAGTGGCATTTGCCTTGGACTCCGCCTCTCTCTGTGTGGCTTCAGCTTGGGCCTGGGCTTTTTCAAGTGTTGATCTGGCTTCTGATCGAGCCTTGTTGAAGGTGCTCCCCAAATGAATGAGTTTGAGGAAAGCTTCGTTGATCTGGATTCCCCATGGCTTGTCTACGTTAGTGCCGGGGGCCACATCCCCGACCAGGTTCTTGATTTTCTCCTTGATTACAGGGCTTAGAGACGCTGCCATGTAGATCGAGTGACCAGCGGTGAGGGCTCCTAATTGAGCTTGAAGAACTTGACTTACCTCGTCCTCCATCCGCTTATGGACTTCCTGAATGCGGTCTCGCCCACTTGCGGGGTTGATATTCGCGATGAAGTTCTCAAGCGAGTCGAAACTGTCTGTCTTCAGACTCCAACTCACCACCACTGGTATCTCGGTGGTGATCGGGTCATTGACGGAATCAAAGTCTAGTGCCTCTTGTAGTTCATCGGGGAGTTGGTTGAAGCGGACCTTCTTCATCTCACTCAATGGAAGAGTGTCGTTGAATGGGTTACCTACTCGTTTCTCCACGTCGTAGTCCTTAACCACCCAGTATTCCGCTTCCCGCAAACCCTTGTGTGGTATGCGGTAGGGAGATCTCTTCCCCTCGTCTGGGTTATCGTTGACTCGGTCGACGTCTTCAGGCTCGGTCGTGAACTCTTGTTGAAATTGTGCCGTCGAGTAATACTCGATCCTTCTCCACCCAGGGGGAGAGAAGTTGAGGCCAGGTTTCAGCCGGCGACGCAATTTCTTGAAGCGGAACTCCGCTCCAATAAATCCAGTCGCGACCTGGACTGTCGACTTCGTCCCCAAGAGAATCTCTGCTAGAAGCAGGATGATTCCCATGGCAATCCAATACACGCCGTCCATGACCACCTCCTAATGTGATCCGATATGTGAAAGGTCGGTTAACGTCTACCCAAACTATATCACAAGTATATGAAATTACAAGAGGGGAGCGCCGGGTTCGGCCGTTTCAGTTTTAGACATAGGCACTTCCACCTCGAGTCCGGAGAGAGGAACATTCACTTGTACAGGAGCTTTCTTGATGATATCGATAATCTCGTCGTGGTCGTCGGTGATAGTGAAGAGATCCATGTCAGAGCTTCGGACATATCCTCTAGCGACCATCTCCTCTTGTATAAAGCTCTTCATCTTGTTCCAGTATTCGCTACCAACACAAATGAGCGGAATCTTGCCAATCTTCTGCGTTTGCGCGAGAGTTAGAATCTCGAAGAATTCATCTAAGGTTCCAAGTCCTCCTGGGTAGAATATAAACACCTCTGCACCGAAGGCGAGACAGTACTTGCGAGCGAAGAAGTAGTAGAAGCTAATACTCTTAGTAATGTAACCATTGATAGGTTGCTCGTGCGGGAGCTTGATGAGTAGTCCAAGTGAGTTGCCACCAGCTTCAAACGCTCCTCGGTCTGCTGCTTCCATGATGCCAGGCCCCCCACCGGAGACTACGGAGTAATCGAGTTCTTTAACCAGGCGAGAGGAGAGAGTGCGAGCGCTCTCGTAGAATTTGTCAGTTTCCTTCACTTGGTTTGAGCCGAAGAAAGTGACCGACTTAGGAAAGTCTTCAAGGAATTTAAATCCTGCAGAGAACTCCTTAGCAATCTCAGCTACACGCTCAGAGGCGAGCTTGTCCATCATCTCGCGCTCCAAGTTGCTATTCGTTGATTCTTCCATGACACTATCTTATCATAGTGTGGTAACCCTAAGAATATTGAAAAAATGAAAAAAATGAGTCAAAAACAGGGAGTAGCCGTATTTGCCGCTCTGGCTCTCCTCGGGTACCTCTTCTTCTCGGAACCTCTAATGAATTTCTTTAACAAGGGTACTAATCAAGAACAAAATAGAATAGCCATGCCAGCATCAGGATTCACCTCACAAGAAGTTTCAGTCGGTAGCGGAGCTATTGCAGAGCCAGGAGACAAGCTTACAGTGCACTACGTCGGTACTCTTCCTGACGGCAAGGTCTTTGACAGCTCTCGCGATAGTGGTACGCCATTCTCCTTCACTCTCGGCGCTGGGCAAGTGATTCGTGGTTGGGATGAAGGTCTTCAGGGTATGCGTGAGGGTGGTAAGCGTGTAGTTACCATTGCTCCAGACTACGCTTACGGTGAACAGGGTGTAGGTCCTATTCCTCCTAACTCTACACTTGTCTTCGAAGTAGAACTCTTGAAGGTTGAGAAGCCACAATAAGCAACAAGATGGATCTCCATCATGCATATCTTCTAGTAGGAGGCTCTAAAGAGGCTGAAGAATTTCTCCATAGCTTTTGGAATGAGAGAGGGGTTAAGCTCGTGGGTTCACCAGACTTCTTCTCCTATAGTCTTCCGCTCTTTGGTATTGATGATGCCCGGAAGTTGAATGAGCAAGCCGTCCGGAAGGCCTTTACTGGGCAGAAAGTTTTCTTCATCTCACCAGAGAAGATTCTTTTTGAAGCGCAGAATGCCTTACTTAAAACATTTGAAGACCCGATTGAAGATACCCACTTCTTCCTAGTTACTCGCGATGAAGAGCTCATCTTGCCGACACTTCGCTCTCGCATGATGACCTTAAGAGTTTCTGGTAAAGATGAATCTCACGATGCAGAGAAGTTCCTTAACCTCTCGATCAAGGATAGGATGGCTTTCATCAAGAAGTTTGTTGATAAGGAGGAGAACTTATCCATCTTCCTCGATAAGCTTCTGCTCGTTTCTAAAAGTAAGCCAGTATATAACATGCGTCGCTTTAGTGATGATAGAGCGGCCTCTCCTAGGCTCATCCTCGAGCATCTCGCATTGAACCTATAAGAAATAAGCTGTAAGCTGTAATCTACCTATGGCATACGATTTCTCTCCCTTCAAGAAAGCCAGTGAAGACTCTATTGAGTGGCTTAAGCGCGAGTACACCGGGCTTAATACTGGCCGTGCTATGCCTGCTATCCTTGATACCGTTATGGTAAATGCTTATGGCAGTAAGATGGCCATCGCTCAGCTTGCCACCATCTCGGTAGAAGATTCTAAAACTCTGCGTGTGGTGCCTTGGGATAAGGCGGTGGGTAAAGATATCGATAGTGCGGTGCGTGAGTCTAATCTTGGCCTATCCGTAACTTTGGATGCCACAGGGCTCCGACTCTCATTCCCATCTCTTACTTCAGAAAGACGAGAAATTTTGAAGAAGCTTGCGAAGGAGAAGTTGGAAGAAGCACGTATTAAGATTCGTAACGAGCGCCAGAAAGTCCTTACTGCGATAGAAAGGCAAGATGGAGGCGAGGATGAGGAGAAGCGCTTGAAGAATGAGTTACAGAAGTTTGTGGATGAAGCGAACAAGAAGCTCGAGGACTTGGCAGAGAAGAAGAATTCAGAAATTACGACCGGTTAGATATGTCTATAATACTTTTCTTAATCATTTTAAGTGTGCTCATCATTGTGCACGAGCTTGGGCACTTCCTAGTAGCCAAGTTCTTCGGCATTCGCGTAGATGAGTTTGGCCTGGGCTATCCACCACGAGCGGCGAAATTATTTACTTGGAAGGGAAGTGACTTTACCTTGAATTGGCTGCCTTTCGGAGGATTTGT
>JAIFWL010000023.1 GCA_019661845.1 Candidatus Parcubacteria bacterium | reverse complement strand
GGGATGGCTACTCGTGTTGTCATGGATTAAATTGTACCACAAGGTTTACTCACTTCCGGGTAAAGAACTCTGAGATGGAGTGGCAACTGTGGCAGCAGGCTTATTGGTACTAGAATGCACATCTACTTCGTAACTCGTGTTCTGACTCTCGAAGAAGTTTACAAGTTCGTATACGTCGGTAGCAGTTCCCATCCACTTGGCAGGGTTGGTAGAGCCATAGTGCTTGGGTAGTCCAAGCTCCTCAAGTCGCCTGTCGGCGACGTATTGCACATATTGATTCACATACTCAGCGTTTAGACCCAAAATGCCGTTCGGAAATAGGTCTTTGTTGTAAGTAGTTTCAAGATCAACCCCTTCTATTACTAGATTTCTAATTTCATTGGCGAAGTCCTCTGTCAGGAGTTCACCATTTTCCTCCAATATATTGTGAACCAAGTTCATACCGAACTTAAGGTGTAGAGACTCATCACGCAAGACCCAGTTAATCATTGAGCCGAAGTTGCGCAAGATGTTCCTCTGGCGGAAGGAGAGTGCCACCATGAATCCGGAGTAGAACCAGATACCTTCCATGACAATGTTCGTCGCCACAAGATTCCTAATGAAGTCCTTCTTGCCTTCTACAGTAGAAATATCGAGCTTCTCATCTGTCATACGAGCCATGTAGGTGTTGATAAACTTCTCCTTGGCCTGCATGGAAGGCACATCAAGGTGAAGGTTGAAGATCTTGTCTCGGTCGAAGAATGGGAAGGTCTCAAGCACGTACTCGAAGCCCACACAGTGGTTAGCTTCCTCCCACATCTGCTTAGCGAGGTAGAGGTGTGCCTCTGGGCTCTTGAGATATGGATAAATGCCTAGAGCAATAGAGCGGTTCACAATGAGCTCTGCGGGGTTAAAGAAGGCCATAAGAAACTTCACCGCGTGACGCTCATCGTCGGTCATCTTCTCCCAATCCTGAATATCTTCCTTGAGAGCAATCTCGTGTGGAAACCATGTGTTACGAACTGCTTGGTTATATAAGTCATACGCCCATTGATAGCGTATTGGGTGGAGATTCATGTCTTCCGGAGATGCTTTGCCGATGAGAGCCATAATAATTAATTTTCAATTACCAATTTATAATTTCCAAACAAAACTGCGATTACTGACAATCGTCGCAGATATTGGCCTCACTTGGGTCAGAGATAATGTTGAGCTGGGTGCCATTGTGCTCAATTACCGGCTCGTTGTAAGCCAATGGTTCAGGTACTGGAGGAGCTACTTCTTCAGGTTCGACTCGGGCAACCATAACTGGTTCTGGCATGATTACAGTTACAGGTTCAGGCTCTGGTAGTGGTTCTGGTTCAGATACTTTGACACTGGCGAAGCCGATTAGCGGAGCTACTGGAGCTACTTCCACCTTCTCCTCTGCACTTAAGCTCTTAAAGCTACCCAAAGCAGCGAATCCTCTCTTACCCATAGCCTCAGCCTTGTTTACCCTCACTGTCGACTGCTCTGCCGTGTGGCGAGGCTTCATGTGGAGGTAGTAAGTACTCTTAAGACCCTTCTCCCAAGCGGTGGTGTAGATCCTCATAGTCTCATCTACGTCACGAGTCTCGAGGTAAATGTTTCTAGAAATTGCTTGGTCAAACCACTTCTGCGCACGAGCCGCTACTTCTACATAAGCGTATGGAGAGTTAGTGAAAGAAGTTTTGTAAACATTGCGAATGTGTTCCGGAATGAGCTCAATCCCTGATATGTCACCCTGACTCTCAATAATCTGCCCCTTCACCTCATCCCAAATACCCATGTTCTTCAAATCCTTAACCAAGTTGTGGTTAATGTCTAAGTATTTGCCAGAGATTTTATTGCGGGAGAACACTTGTGAGAAGCGGGCGTCCATCCCCGGCACAGTTCCTGCAATTAGACCGATGTTTGCATTCGGAGCAACAGCCATCAAGGTAGCATTCCTAATACCATTCTTCACCTTAACTCTTAAGATATCCCAATTCAAACCTCTGTGGTGGCTCTCCTTGTCGAGGATGAGTGGTCGGCCGCGATCTTCCTCAAGAGTTTGTAATGAGTCAATCGGCACGTGCCCCTTGCTCCAGCGTGATCCAGGGAAATTCTTGTAAGTACCGCGAACCTTGGCAAGTTCTGCACTCTCATCAATTGCCATGTAAGAAACGAACTCAAAAATTCGATCAGCGAAGTTGTATGCATGGATGCTGTCGTAAGGTAGACCCAGCTTCTCAAACACATCTGCAACACCCATCACACCAAGTCCTACAGCACGGTTCTCGGAATCACTCTTCCTAGCTTCAGCTAGAGTGAGAGTATTGATATCGACAAGGTTGTCGAGGAAGCGGACAGCGATGCGCACTGTCTCTTCAAGCTTCTGCCAATTTACTTCCTTGTTGTTAACGTGCTTAGCGAGGTTTACTGAAGCTAAGTTACAGACGGCAATATTTTCCCTATCTTGAGGTAGACAAATCTCAGTACAGAGGTTACTCATGTGAATGGTGCCCGTGTTGTTGTTTAAGGCGCGGAGGTTAATGGAGTCCTTCCACACAAGCCATGGGTGCGAAGTGGTTTGAAGTGCTACAAGCATCTTTCTGTAAAGCTCGGTTGCAGGAACTTTCTTGAAAACACGAAGCGTCCCACTCTTGGCCATTTCTACATACTCGCCGTATCGCTTACTGAAGGCAGAACCATAAAGCTCGACTAGATCCGCAGTGTCCTTAGGATCGAACATATACCAATCATCACCACTCTCAACTCGCTTCATGAATTCATCCGAAATATATGCAGCGGTGTTTGCAGTACGCATACGGGCATAGTCATCCCCTGCATTGTGTTTCCAATCGATAAATTCTTGGAAGTCTAGGTGCCAGTTCTCCATGTAGAAGCACAGGGCCCCTTTCTTCTTTCCCCCTCGCTGGATAGCGCGGATAGCAGTGTCCATGATCTTCGCAAATGGTGTTGGACCAGTTGAGGCACCACCAGCAGCAGAGCCAAGTGGAGAGCCAGAGGCACGGAGCTTGGTCATAGATACTCCCAAGCCACCACTCATCTTAGAAAGGAGCATGACATCAGCAACACTCTTCGCAATGTGTTCCATATCATCCTCAACTTGTAGGAGGAAGCAGTTTGAAAGGGCTGGTCGAGTAGTACCAGAACCTAAGTTACAAGAGCCACCAGCGATGAAGTCCATCTTGCTCATCTTGTGATAGAAGAGTTTGGCCATCTTGGTTGGGTCCTCTTCGTTGTAAGAGAGGCCCATAGCTACACGCATGAAGAAGTATTGAGGAGACTCAACTGGGCGTTGTTCCCTATTCTTAATCGAGTAACGATCTAGTAGTCCAGAAAGTCCGGCATATTGGAAAAGTTCATCACGAGAAATGTCTAAAGCCTTACCAAGTTCCCTCAAATCGAATTTCTCCCCCATCCTCTTGTCGAGGCGGTTAGCGGCGATGCCATCGGTAATGTAAGTTGGGAAATAATCTCGATGCTTCTTGGCCAATAGCCTTTCATCATCTTGGTAATCACCTAGAATCTTCTTGTAAATAGTTTTGAGAAGAAGGCGGGTAGCTATCTTATCGTATTCGGGATCATCTTTGACGTTTTGTATGGCGGCATTGATGGTCGCTTGGTCCATCTCCTCGGTAGTAATACCATCATAGAGAGTAAGTTGTGTCTCAGTTGCAACCTGGATGACCTTTGAAATGGGATCAGTCAATCCTATTGCAGCGCGTTCTATGGATCTATTGATTTTATCTGCATTGAAAGGCTCCTTGGTACCGTCTCGCTTAGTAATTCGTAGAGTGATGAGTGGTGGTTGGAACATGCGAAAAATTGTTAATAGATTCTACAAAAAACTTCGAACTTGTGCGAGTGGATAACAGCTATTTTACGCTGTCAAAATACAGCTTAACATTGGTGTCAAGCGCGAGCTCAGTTCCTGTACCTGCTGGAACCTCTAAAACGAATTTAATATCTCTAGTTGGGTAAAAAACTTTTGGATAAGTCTCTGGTGTTACGTTCCTCTCAATGCCAGTAATCATCATATTTTCATCAAGCCAAATAATGTCGAGGGGGAAATTCATATCCTTCATCCAGAAGCCATACTTACCTGGATTGTCGAAGGCGAAGAACATCCCAGTGTGTGGACTCAAGGATGTCCTACCCGATAAACCTTGTTCCAGCTCTTCATTGGTCTGAGCTACTTCTGCATGGATCGGCACATCGCCAGCAATGATATCTATAGTGTCAGCGAATCTGGAAGTTGAACCCTGCTTTGTAGACTGGATAGCAGCGGCGGATTGGAAGGAATTAGCAGCTGGTCTTTGTAGGACGGTATAGAGAGAACCGAGGATCAAAGCAAATCCTAATATGGCGAAGAAGACATTCTTTGTTTTGTTCATATATCTAATATAGCAAAAGCCCCGACTTTGCATAGTCGGGGCTTTTGCTTCATAACACTTGCCTTGCGGCAATTATTACATAGGGCGGCGATTCATGCCGTTGCCGTTTCTAGGCTCGAGAGGACGAGCGACATTTACTGTCAACTTCCTACCCTCGAAATCCTGACCGTTGTACATCTCAATGGCCTTCTGAGCTTCATCGTCATTGGCCATCTCGACGAAACCGAAACCCTTGCTCCTGCCGGTCATACGATCGATGATAATCGATGTAGAAACGACGGAACCTGCCTTGGAGAAGTGATCGCCAAGAGCGGCCTCAGTTGTAGAATAAGGAATCCCACCAACGTATAACTTAGTTGTCATTTAACTTTAAACTTAACTTCCAGCCTTGTATTAATCTATGTAAGCGCTGGAATATCTCATCTTGCAACGAGAACTTACATGTATAAATTATATCACAGGCTTATAATAAAAGCAAAGGGCTAACAGTGCATAAGAAAAGCCTCGGTCGGGGGTACCGAACGAGGCTTTCAACTCACGTACAGAACGAACAACCTGGGCTTACTTCCTGAGGCTCGGATCGATCTTGCTATTCGTCCGCTCCGCAGCAGGGATACCTGCCTTGTCCGCTAGCTTGGCCTCGTGGCGCTTCTTGAGCCAGCGCTTAAAGCGGACAGATTGCCATGGCAATAGACCTAGAATGAAGCCCACTAAGAGCATTCCGAGAGATACCCATTGTTGGTATCGGACCTCAGCCTGGAGCTCTGCGACATGTTTATTCGCTCGATCTAGATTTGACTCTAGATTCGGATCCACTGTGGGTGGAGCCGGGGTAGGAGCTGGGGCGGGAGCCTCAGCCCTCTTCTCCGGCGCCTTGGGTGGTGCCGGTTTACTCAAGAGTCGCTCTGACTCCTGAATAATGCTCTTGGTAGGGGGCAACTTGCAGCTGGGGACTCCAACTGCAGGTGTGTTGAGGTAGATCTTCTCCCCTATCTGGAGTTTGTCGAGCTCGGTGGGAGTAAGTCCGCTGTCCTTCACCGCCTGGCTTAGCCAGCGAGGATCACACGGAGCCTTCTCCAACACGTCGGTAATAGTGCGCATGGTAACTGAGATCTCTCCCAGGAGCACACCCTTACGCTTCTCGGCCCCGGCGACGCTCCCCACAAGGAGAGCGGCTGCCAAGGCTCCTACTAGAACATCACGCAATCTTGTCTCCTTTCGCTCGTGCTAGCCGTTGGCCGCGCGAGCCACAGTGGCAGCGGGTTTAGGTTCGTCGGGCTTGACCCCGGTCTCTTGTAGGACTTCTTCCCGGAGCCTCTGCATGTCATCGAATTCTGGCCGTATTCCCGGTCGATATGACTTGACAGCCGTGTTCCAGCGCTTGCACAGAGAGACCGATACTGGTCGCGTCTCCTTCTTCTCGTTGGAGAGGAATTCGATCTGCATCTTGACCGGCTGGCGGCCAAATAGTTTCGGCTTCTCCTCGACCACTTCGGCAGATTCCTGCTTGGGCACGAGGGCCATGGGAGTGATGTTCTTCATCTTCACTTTGTCCGGCACTTCCTTGGCAACGACGATGAGGGCCATCCACATCTCGTTGTCCTTGACCTTTTCCCTCCATCCCCAGTTTAATTTCAACTGGTCGATGCGAGAGGGGTCCCGCTCGCAGATCTTCTCCTTGATCTTCGTCATCAAGTCATCGATGACAAGCTTGCGGTTCCAAGGTCCGTGAACCCAGAGTACGGCCACTTGGCCGTTAGGGAAAATCTCCGGGTCCTGGAAGTGGGCGGCGAAGAGCTCCTCGATGAGTTCTTCCACACTTGCTTAGGCGACATATCTGCCGACCTTGAGCAGGGCCCTGTAATCGTTAGGATCCAAGTTCTTGGCGTCGCCAGGGACCTGGATAATTTCGCGCAGGATCTTCAGCATGGGCACGATAGAGAGCTTGTTGATCATGCGTCGCGAAGCGAGGAATCCTCCCTTGACCTTTTCCGCCTCTTCGTTAGTCAGGTCGGACACATATTGCTCGAGGTGGTCGTTCTCGATGCAAATGATCGGTACCTTCTGGCGGAGTTCCTCACGCCCCTCGATAGCTTCCTTGGTTCGTCCTTCACGTTCGAATGGAGTCACCACGATAGCCAGGACAGTGTGGATCTTGAGTTCGAGGCAAATGTCGGCTGCAACTGAGAGGGCATACGTTCCCGTACCTCCACCCACTGCCCCAACGAGGATTACCCCGTCACATTTCTCGATGAACTTCCTCATGTATTCCCGACTCTGCTCGGTCCCGGCGGCTTCGCGACCCACTTCAGGATCGCCTCCAGCGCCGAAGCCCTGGGTGGTCTTGTCGTCTCCGAACTGGACGAGGGTTATGTTATTGCCCCATGCGTCCAGCTTTTCATCGACGTTCCCGTCCTTCCCCGGTTCCTCAAACTTGTCTGAGAGGTCTGCAGCATCGGTGTTACCACCGAAAAGGAGGAAGTGAGGATAGCCGGCAGGGTTCACCATGTCGACGACATCATGCAGGACACTAGTCCCACAGCCGCCGACAGTGATCACTCCTTGGTTGTATTCCTTCTTGCTCATTCCTAGAATCATTTACCCCTCCTTCTTGAGAGAAATAGGCGGGACAATGATCCGCTCCCATAGGTCCTTGTTACTCGGTTTACTCAAGTGCACCACAGTGGTTTTGTGTAAGATCTCGTAAGTTCTGTGTCT
>JAIFWL010000022.1 GCA_019661845.1 Candidatus Parcubacteria bacterium | reverse complement strand
GAGGAAGGAAGATCAAGAGCATTTGAGTGGGGATGGCGGTTTGAATTGCCACCCCAAAGAATCTTAATACATCCATGTGCCCTCCTTTTTATATAATACACCCAAACATTACTTTTGTCAAGTTTGGTAGAGTAGAAATTATTTTATTTCACCTTAACCCTTCTTCTGCGCTTTGTTGCGATCGGATTGGGTCAAAAGTACTTTGCGTAGGCGCACGGACTTAGGAGTGATTTCAATATATTCATCTTCATTCATAATTTCCATTGAGCGTTCGATATCGAGTTTGAAAGCAGGTACGAGGAAGATGCCCTCGTCAGAGCCTGACGCACGCATGTTGGTGAGTTGCTTACCCTTGGTTGGGTTTACATACATGTCCTCACCTTTAACAGCATTGCCGATAACTTGTCCTGCGTACACTTCATCACCCGGTTCTACATATAAGACTCCGCGTTGCTGGAGGTTGTCGAGGGAGAATGCGAGGCATTTACCATTCTCCATGGAGATCATGGCGCCGACATCGTGGTGATCAATGGCGCCTGCGTAATTTTTAAATCCGGTGAAGCGGGAGGAGAAGATGCCAAGGCCCTTAGTAGCCACGACGAACTCACCTCTGTAACCTAAAAGGCCTCGAGTAGGCGCTTCGAAGATGAGACGGGTGTGGTTGTTCTCACTCTTCATATCCATGAGCTGGGCCTTGCGAGTGTTGAGTGCAGAAATGACGGCACCTTGGTGCTCATCGGGTACATCTATCACCACTTCTTCGAATGGTTCGGTCTTTACCCCGTTCTCTTCCTTGAGAATGGCGTGAGGTTGAGAGACTTGGAGCTCGAAACCCTCTCGACGCATGTTCTCACACAAGATGGCAATGTGGAGTTCACCACGACCAGAGACGGTGTAGTATGCGTCGGTGGAGAAGTCCACCTTGAGACCCACATTGACCTCAAGCTCGCGCTCTAACCTCTCGCGGATTTGGCGACCAGTAACGAACTTACCCTCACGTCCTGCGAAGGGAGAGTTGTTGACTAAGAAGTTTAGGGAAATAGTTGGCTCATCTACCTTGATGCTTGGAAGTGGCGTAGCATCAACTGTGTTTGAAATAGTGTCTCCAATATAAATGTCTGGGATTCCGGCAATCATACAAATGTCTCCTGCGGAAGCCTCTTCCACTTCCTTCCTGCTTACTCCTTCGAAGGTGAAGAGTTTGGTAATCTTAGACTTCTTACCATTCACAAACACTTCCTGACCATTCTTGATCTTGCCTTCATAAATGCGTGAGATAGCAAGGCGACCGAGGAAGTTGTCGTAGGCCAAGTTGAAGGGCTGCGCACGGAGGGGAAGAGCCTCAGCTTCACCAGTATTTGCTGGAGGAACCTTCTCTAACACAACATCTAAGAGTGGAGAGAGATCCTTCCTCTCATCACCTAAGTTCTTCATAGCTACTCCCTCACGACCAATGGCGTAGACAGTAGGGAAGTCGATCTGATCGTTGTCGGCACCAAGCTCGAGGAAGAGTTCTAGAACCATTTCGTGCACAACCTCTGGCCTTGCTGCTGGCTTGTCTATTTTATTCACCACTACGATGGGCTTAAGGCCGAGCTCTAGTGACTTCTTCAAAACGAAGCGAGTTTGTGGCATGGGGCCCTCTTGCGCATCAACTACAAGTAAGACCGTATCAATAGAGCGGAGTACGCGCTCCACTTCAGAGCCGAAGTCTGAGTGGCCTGGGGTGTCTACGATATTGATCTTTGTATCCTTGTAGAAGATCGAGGTGTTCTTCGAGTAGATGGTAATACCACGCTCCTGCTCAAGGGCGTTTGAGTCCATGCTCACTCCCTCTTCCACCATACCAGTCTGGCGCATCAAAGCATCGGTCAGAGTGGTCTTCCCGTGGTCGACGTGAGCAATAATTGCAATATTCCTTATTTCCATTTAAAAGCCCGCCGAAGCGGGAGTCAATTAAAGCATAAAATAGTTATTTAGACAATCACTTCTCCACCAACTCACCATTCTCATATACCAACTTTATGGTGCGAGAGATAGTTGGTTCAGCGGCGAAAGGCTCATCCTCTCTACGATCAAGGTAGGTGATTGTAGCCACACCGTTACTTACACCTATGCTTTTAGGAGCGATGCGGTCGCCGAGGAAGACGGCATTACTACCCTTGTAATTAATTGGCCCCGATACATATGCTGCAGCGTAGATAAACACTCCTGAACCTCCGCCAGAGCGAGCTACGAGAAATACTGTGTCATCCTTGCCATCATTATTTAAATCTCCGTAATCCTGTTGAGGTAGAATCTCAGTTTCCTCACCGTCGCTATTAGTATCCTTACCATTAGATAAGGTTACAGATTCGTCGTCGAAGCTTATGGTTGCGCTCTCGGGGTTCGGCTTAGTAGTCGAGCCTGTGGTAGAGGTGGGGTTGGTAGAAGTTTGTGGATTCTTGTGCCAATATATGAATCCAACTCCCGCAATAATGATAATTAAGATTAGAACTTTTTTCATGCCAATATTATACACCTCGCTAAGTAAAAATCCCCGTTGAACTGCGCTAAGTAAAAATCCCCGTTTAGGGGATTTTTACTTAGCGAGGCCTGCTCTTAGCGGGAATGAAATTCCGCTTAAATGCATTTTGGTCCTGTGATGAGGCTCATAACTCTCACTTGGTCTGGACCTATAATTTGAGTTAAGGAATTTCTCCCAAAGCAGACCTGGATTAATTATCGCCAGATGTAAAATGAGTGTCAATTTAAATCTCTGGAAAACTCGGTGGATATCCTGTGAATAAGAATCCTGCTCGTGCTTCGTCTACCTAAATGTATTATTAGCTAATTTAAAATATTATGGTAGATGAAAAGAGGGAAGCAGAGGAAGAAGCTCACCGACGTCGTCAAGAGGAGGCAGAAGCAGATCGTGATTCTGCTAAAGCCGCTCACGGAATAGCTGACGAAGCGGACAAGCGAGCTGAAGAATCCGGGCGTCAAGCCGGCGAATAATTATTCCTAAATAAATATCCTTAGAAGCCTGCTAAGATAGCAGGTTTTTAAGTGCACCATTCCAAAACTCCTCAATGTAGTCTCCCGCCTTAGTTGCTAGGCGCTTAGGGTGAAGTAGGGCTCGCTTAGGGTCATAAGTATTCTTCCAAGCACTTTTATTATCCTTAATAAGATCGCGGATAAGTAGGGAAGAGATCATGGAGTAAGTCATACCATTCCCAGAGAATCCGGTCGCCACATAGTAGTGAGGCTTAATGCGACCAATGAGTGGCAAGCCATCTGATGGCTCAAGTATCGGTCCATTCCACTTCTTCATTATCTTATACTTCTTACCACCCATAATTTTAGAAAGATATTCTTCAAGGGCCTTGAAACTTTTATCTACTAGAGAGTCACCGAAAATGTCTTTGTGATCCTCACCCCCAATGATCATGCGATCATGTGAGTCCTGCGCATCAATTCTAAAGTAGTGGTAAGGGTTCTCAGTGTCTTCATAAAGTCCTTCCTTGAAAAGGTCTTTCGGCACATGCACTTCGAAGACATAGCTCCTATACATCGCTTTCTTCAAATGAGTTTTCTGATTGGTGAATGGTTTATATGTAGCTATAAGAACATTCTCAGCACGGATGATGCCCTCTCTAGTCTCAATGCTTACTGGGCCGTCACCGGCGATGTCTAGCGCTTCGGTGTTCTCAAATATTTGCACACCCTTTCCCTCAGCTCTTTCTGCGAGAGCGAAGAGGAACTTAGTAGGGTGGAACTTGGCTTGGTTAGGCACTTCTAAGTATCCAGAATTGGGGAAGTTTAAATTACTTTTGTCCTCATGAAGTTCGGAAGCGATTTTAAACTTTTTATACCAGTCGTATTCTTCACTCAATTTCTTAAACTCTTTTGGAGTGTTGGTGAAGATGAAATTGGGGCAACGAGTAAACTCACATTCAATACCTTCCTCGGTAATAATTCTTTCGAATTCATCTATAGCTTCGCTTCCAGAGTTCCACACAGTCTTGGCATCACGAGGGCTGAAAATTTCTGCAACTTCAGACAAATCAGAGTCTATCACCTCGGTGATGAAGGCCGTTGTATCCATAGTGGCATATGAGCCAAGCTCATTCTTCTCTATCAGAGCTACTGAAAGGCCGGCCTTGTTGAGCTGGTAAGCATTTAAAACTCCGGCCATTCCACCACCGATAATAGCCACATCTACGGAGATGTCCTTCTTGAGCTTCGGATATTTCTTCGTCTTTTTAAACTCTCTCCAAGGAGTCGCCATAAGAAATATGACGAAGCACGGCGCTAGTTTCCTTCGTACGCGGCCTGTAGAGGTGCTATCTCAAGCTTCTGCATCTTAAGCATGGCCTTCATGACTCGGCCTGCCTTCTCCTTGTCAGGATCTACCATGTACCTGCCGAGGATAGCTGGCACCACTTGCCACGTCATACCGAAGCGATCTATTACCCAACCACAATCCATGATCTGTCCACCCTCGCTGAAGCTGTTCCAGTAGTGGTCAATCTCTTCCTGCGTTTCGCACTCAATCATAAATGACACAGCACTATTTAACTTGAAGTGTGGTCCACCGTTAATAGCCATAAACTCATTGCCACCAAGGTTGAAGGAGACGGTGAGGACTGAACCCTCTGGCATTTTAGATGCTTCGGCACTTGCGGCATCATGATGAGTGATGTGGGTAATCTCTGAGTTAGGGAAGAGGGAGACATAATACTTGGCGGCATCCTCGCCTTCATGGTCGAACCAGATGCAAGGGGAAATCTTCTGCTTCATGTTCATTAAGTTATTGATAAGTAAGTATCTATTATAGACGGATAAAGCCAAAATATATGCAAGCTATTAACTATATAAAAAGACGAAACCCCGCACGCGGTGTGCGGGGCCGTAGCCATCAGGCTACTTCTTCGGTGGTCGGACCTTCTTGGTCTGCTTGGGTTTCCCAGCGGAACCGGTGTTTGCTCCTGCCACGGTGTACTCCTTTCTAGAGGTTGTGTATCTGCCTGAAGACAGAAGTTTCTTTGGTCAGAGCTTTTGGGCCGAAACCCTTGCTCCAAGCTAGAACACCTCTGCCATACATTCTATAGAAATCACTCCCTGAATCAACCTTACCAATTGTATAATCCCTCAAGTCATCACCGAAGCGAGATACGCCGCTGCGGAGTTCCTCAAGAGAGTATGCAACTGAATAGGGTGCCCGATAGTGTGCATCTGCGTCAATCACGAAGGTCTCACTTGTTGCGACAGATTGCGGATAGTAAGTGACGGAGACTCCGTCAATCGTGAAGGAAATTGCTGATGGAGACACCTCGGCTTCAGAGAAGGCTGCGATAAACTTCTGTTTACCAACAACCTTAGCGAGTTTCAAGATATCCTCAACAACATAGATGCGAACGAAAACCTGGCGCATCTTATTGGCAAGAACAACTTGTGGCCAAGCGTAGGCCATTTCACCATCGTTCACAGTCAGGGTTTTGATTTCCTGCCTAACTGGAGAGACAGTGGTGGTGTGCCACTCGATGACTTCCTTCGGCAATATTTTGCAGGTCTCAACGATGTTGTTAAAGTTGAGATTAGTCAGAGTGAAGAGAGAATTGATGCGCCCAGAGTCCTTGAGAAATCTGTGCCCATCCCTTATCCCTTCTATTGCAACTCTGAAGGCATCAGAGTTCTTTCTCTGCAAATTGTGCACCTGCTCAGTACCGTCGATGGAAACATCAAGCCAGTCAAATTGAAAGCCTGATCGCTCAATGGTCTTTGAGTGGTCTAGGAACGACCCACTATCAATCATCCCAATTAGCGCATCTGGACGACAGGCTCTTGCGCTCGTCATCCAATCAAGATGCCACGGACGGAATATTCTTCCTTCGTGGACAACGATTGGATTCTCACCCATTTGACCAACAATCGTTCTAATAGCAGATGTCAACGAGTTGGCCTCAGAGAGTTCCTTGCTAGACCTTTCAGCTTGGAATATGCAGTGAGCACACTGCAAACTGCACGCTCTCTCCGCAACTACTGACAGAATTGACGGGGCCTCCTCGTGTAGGGCGGCAAACATTGCTTCAACGAACTCAGGAGTTTTATCCCCCAAGAAGACTACTGAGAACCAGTAGTCCATAGATGAACTTCTGGTCATGAGTCGTCTCCTTATCGTGGAACTTTCCAACCAGAATTCTCCATAAAAATTACATAAAGTCAAATCAGCTCTCGACCAGGACTCGGTCAAGGATAATTTCTTGCTAGAAATTTCCGCTACCTCGGCTCGACCCGTCGGCCTGCGCCTTTCTCGCCCTGGCCGCGTCGCACTCACTTTGTTCGTGCTCCGCGACCAGGGCTCGAACCTGGGACATCCTCCTTAACAGGGAGGCGCTCTACCGACTGAGCTATCGCGGAATACTTCGAAATCATAGCAGAAAAGGGTCTCTAATCAAGTTAGAAAATTTTAAAAGAGCGCTGTGATATGGAGTCCTCCC
>JAIFWL010000021.1 GCA_019661845.1 Candidatus Parcubacteria bacterium | reverse complement strand
AAGACGCCTTTCGAGATTGGTAAGGCGCAGATATTCTGGGAGTCGAAGAAGCCTAAAGTGGGGATCATTGCCACAGGCGCCCTTTTGTATAAAGCACTTGAAGCGGCGAAGGAACTTGAAGAAAGTGATGTAGAAGTGGAAGTGATGAATCTCTCAACTATTAAACCACTCGATGAACGAGCAATAGTGGCACTAGCCGAGAAAGCGGGGAGGATTATCACGGTTGAGGAGCATCAGATTCGTGGTGGCATGGGGAGTGCAGTAGCAGAATGTTTAGCAAAGAACTTTCCAGTCCCAATTGAATTCATCGGCGTCGATGACCAATTCGGCCAATCTGGCACTCCCGAGGAACTTATCGAGCATTACGGCATGGGCAAATCTGCAATCCTCGCAGCAGTAAAAAGAATTTTAAAGCGATAAATTAATTCTAGAATCATCTGTTATAATTTTTAAATGTTTGAAGCATTACCGATATATACTTTTTTGACACTTATCATTCTTATACCATTTACTTTTTTTGTTTTATGGAAAGATAAGCATCTAAATAAAAATAAGCTTTACTTAATTTTAGTTCTAAGTTTAATAGCGACCATTGTGTGGGACACTGTTGCCATTAAAACAGGTATCTGGGGATTCCTTGATGCGAACGTGAGTTGGCGAATTATAGGTATACCTATAGAAGAATATATATTTGGCATATGGCTTACAGTTATGGTTTTGGGCATTTACACGTCTCTCCCAAGATTTAAAAAACACACTATATCCGAGCCTCATTTTAAAGAAATTCCATTATTGTGCATTATATTTTTTCTGCAATTTATTTTAGTTATTTCTTTAATAACTAATCCAATCTCATATATAAAGTGGCTTTTATTTTTTGCTATTATTCCTTCAATTTTTTATTTATGGAGAAAGGGTGAGCGTATAGATGAAGTTCGTTTATTAGCAACCTGTCTATGTATGGCTTGTATAGTAATAATTATTGATAATATCTTCGTACCATTAGGGGCGTGGCATTATAGTGAAGTTTCTTTACTTGGACATATAGGTCATATCTATTGGGACGATATATTATTTGGAATTTTCAATTCTGTAATTATTATTGGTTTTTATACATCTATCCCATCTAGAAAAATGCTAACTAAGAAATGGTGACGCGACGTGATTGCTTTAATTAATTTCCTCCCTCCACATGCCAAGGTTGAATCTTGACATGACGCTTTTCCGTGAAAAGAATTTTAAAAAGATAAGAGAATTTTATACTTGACAAATAAACTTTAATATGCTAAGATACATATAGGTAAGTACCCAATTTTCAGGGCTGCGGCCCAGGAAGAAGGCTTCTCATGTTGTTGGCGTTCTCGTCGGCGCTTCTCATGATCTGGATCGTTGCCATTGTGAGAAAGGAGGTACGAGATTTCCCCATGATGCAACTACTGGTCATGTTGGGGTCGCTCCTCTGTGGTATCGGCTACATCCTGGCCTTTTTCGGAGGGAAGCCGGGGAACGCCATTGACGGCGTCGTGCTGATTGCCTTCGGGATGTTCTTCAACATCATGGCTGTGGTACGAGCTAGACAGCGGAGGAGGTTGCAACCGTAAATCGGACCATCTCCCGAGACCCGTCGCGAAAGCGGCGGGCCTCTTCTTTTTAATTTATCTTCTTCGCCTTAAAGTCTGCGGGAGCTTTATTCAAATATTCTTCGATTTTTTCACGATTTAAGAGGCCCTTCTGTGCGCCTATTTCTTGGACGACTGACATGGAGTTCACTGCACCCCATGAAAGAGCAGTTGGGAGGTCGTTCCCAAGTGCGAGTGCAACGACAGTAGTGGAGGAGAAGGCGTCCCCAGCTCCAGTTCTCTCATAAGGTGGCTTAGGATCAGGATATGGCATCTGCTGATACATGTTTACTCCGTCATATGCGTAGGCACCCTTCGGCCCGTCAGTAATTACCACGATCTTTGGGCCTAATTCATGAAATCGTTTAATAAGTTCTTGAATCCCAAGAGTATTTATTCCTAGAATCATCTCCGCTTCCTCAACATTGGAGAAGTAGATATCGGCTCTTTTATAAATTCGAGCGAGTTTCTGCCCCAAAGGAATTTCTTTGCTCCCCGGTTGGAAGGCGAGCTTCACCGTAGGATTATTTTCTAAGAAGTCTGCTAACTCCTCATAAGTATTGGTGGACTCTGAACCGATGGAGCTTATATAAACCCACTTCGGCGTGCCCAGTGGAGGCAAAACATATTTAAATTCTTCATTCCTTCTTAAAATCGTTCTATCATCCTTATGCCAGAGGATGTATGAGTAGTTGGTGTGCTTACCCTCTTCAGCGACGATAAATTGCGTATCAATACCTTGATTCTTCAGCGTCTCAACAGTCTCCTTGCCTGCATCATCGGCTCCCACATGAGCAACTAGAGCTGAATGCAAACCAAGTTTAGCAGCAGCTACAGCAGCGTTCGGTGCATTACCAACTCCAGCTAGTGTTGTAGCTTCCTTGTAAGGAACCTTGGCCGCGAAGGGGAGAGAGATCCGGTAATCTGGAGTGTCAGGAGTGCCTTCGACCTTGATCCTATCGTCTTCCAATTTAATAAAGACATCTGTCGCCGTATCTCCAATCGCTATAAAGTCGTGCATTTCCTGCTAATTGTATCAGATGATAAACTAAAGGGAATGATGTCTTTAAAAGAAACGATTGCTTGGGCGAAGGAAAAGAAGGTTGCCATTGGTCATTTCAACGTCTCTGACTCCGAAGGCTTCCGCGCAGTAGTCGAAGGGGCGAAAGAGCTTGGAGTACCAGTAATTATCGGCGTGTCAGAGGGTGAGCGGGAATTTATCGGAGTACAAGAAGTCGCTTCTTTAGTAAAAATAGCTAAGGAGAATGGTCATCCCATCTTCCTCAACGCTGATCACACTTACTCGGTCGATAAGGCGAAGGTTGCAATTGATGCCGGCTTCGATGCCGTAATTATCGACGGAGCCAATAAGAGTTATGAAGAAAATGTCGCCATGACTAAGGAAGTGGTGGCCTATGCCAAGGCTCAAAGTAGAGAGGTCTTGGTCGAAGCAGAACTCGGCTTCATTGGTCAATCTTCTAAGATTATTGATACTGTTCCAGACGGAGTCTCGGAAGAGACACAGACCAAGCCAGAGGAAGCAGCGCGCTTCGTCATGGAAACTGGTGTAGATTTATTCGCCCCGTCTGTAGGCAATGTGCATGGCTTGGTAAAGAGTGGCCAGCCTAAGTTAAATATTGAAAGGATTAAGGCGATAAGCGAAGCAGTCAATATTCCGCTTGTGCTCCACGGTGGGTCGGGCATTGCTGATCCTGACTTCGTCTCGGCTATTGAAGCAGGTATTCGAATCATCCACATCAACACCGAACTTCGCGTGGCATACAAGGAAGGAGTTGAGGAGGGGTTAAAGAGTGGTGAACTTGCACCATACAAATTTATGCAGGAAGCGGTGAAGGAGATGGAGCAAGTAGTAAAGGAGCGATTGAAATTGTTTAATAGAATGTAATGGAACTGGTCGATTCACTTAAAAAGGTTTTCAAAGGTGAGGTTCTCGACGACTACGAGACACTCAAGACTTATAGTCACGATGCAAGCCTCTTTGAGGTGAAGCCCAAGCTCGTGGTCTTCCCTAAGAATAGTGATGATCTTGAGGCACTAGTAAAATTTGTAAACGAGCACAAGGCTATAGATCCAACACTCTCTATTACCATGCGAGCCGCTGGCTCTTGCATGGCCGGCGGCTCCTTGAACGAGTCGATTATCGCTGATACGACGAAGCATATGAATACGGTTCGTGATGTAAGTGCTGGTGGCACTAAGGTGGAGCCAGGCATTTTCTACCGAGACTTTGAGAAGAAGACCTTGGAAAGCCATTTGATCCTACCTTGCTACACTGCTTCGAAGAACTTGTGCGCCTTGGGTGGCATGATTGCGAATAACTGCGCAGGGGAGAAGACGCTTCGCTACGGCAAGATGGAGAACTTCGTTACTAGAAGTAAGTACATCTTCTCAGACGGCAAGGCCTATGACGTAAAGCCACTTTCGAAAGCTGAGCTTGATACCAAGATGGCTCAAGGCGACTTCGAAGGAGATTTGTATAAAAAAATATACAATTTAATAATAAACAATGAACAAGTAATACGAGAGGGTAAGCCCAATGTGTCGAAGAACTCTGCTGGTTACTATCTTTGGAATATTTGGGATGGAGTAACCTTCGACCTTAACCGCCTACTTACTGGGGCGCAAGGCACCTTGGGTATTATGACAGAGGCCGAAGTAAGGCTTGTGCCGGTAGAGAAGGCCTCTGAACTCTTCGTCATCTTCCTCCACGACCTTACTCACTTGGCCAAATTGGTAAATGTAATCCTACCAACCAACCCCGACTCTATCGAGTCCTACGATGACGCCACTATGAAGCTTGCTATCCGCTTCTTCCCCGAAATGCTTAAGACCATGAAGCCGAAGCACTTCCTCTCGCTCGTCCTCTCATTTATTCCAGAACTATTTATGATGATGAAGGGGGGTATTCCTAAACTCATTTTACTCGTTGAGTATTCGGGTAAGACTAAGGGTGAGTTAGATATTAAGATTACCGATCTGGCCAATCGAGTGCACCCATTCAAACTTGTCTCAAGGAAAACCCTTTCTGAAGAAGAGTCGAGTAAGTATTGGACGGTGCGACGAGAGAGCTTCAACCTACTGAGGAAACACGTGCACGGCTCTCGTACTGCGCCATTCGTCGACGATGTGGTAGTGAGGCCGGAACACATGCCAGAGTTCCTACCCAAGATGCGTGCCATCCTTGATGAATATAAGCTGAACTACACTATCGCGGGTCATGCAGGCAATGGCAACTTCCACATCATCCCGCTTATGAATATGAAGGATAAGAGGAATGTCATGGTGATTAAAGAAGTGGGGGAGAAAGTGTATTCGCTCGTCGCCGAGTACAAGGGCTCTATCACTGGCGAGCACAATGACGGCATCGTCCGCACACCGTATCTACATAAAATGTATTCGCAAGAAATTCTAAACCTCTTTAAACAAGTGAAGGACATCTTCGATCCGAAAAATATCTTTAATCCTGGTAAAAAGGTGGATGGTTCAATAGCTTACCTTGAGAGTCATATAGCGACGGAATAATGGCTCACGTTACAACAAACCAAGTTGCTGATTACTACAACACTCATCAAACTATATATAATCTCTTTTGGTCTAGATCGGGTTTACATTATGGATTCTGGGAAGAAAATACTAAAAATCTCAAGGAAGCCATTTCTAATACAGATAAATTTGTCACAGATGTTCTTAGTATCAATTCTAATGACGTAGTACTTGACGCTGGTTGTGGCGTAGGCGGTAGCAGCTTGTATGTAGCAGGAAATACGGGAGCCAAAGTTGAAGGAATTACCTTATCAAGTGTGCAGTTGAAAATTGCTCAAAGAAAGGCGAGTGAATCCAATTCCAGGAACTTAGTCAATTTCTCAATCCAAGATTTTACTAATACCAGATTTAAAGAAAATACATTCTCAAAAGTGTTTGGTATCGAGTGCATTTGCTATGCAAATGATAAAAAGGAGTTTCTAAATGAAGCATATAGAATAATAAAGGTAGGAGGCAAGATAGCTGTTGTCGATGCCTTTCTGCTCAAGGAGAATCTTAACGCGGAAGAAAGCAGAATATATACTAAGTTCATCGATGGTTGGAGAGTACCTAATCTTGCAACTAAAGATGAGTTTCAAAATTATTTAGAGCAATCTGGTTTTAAAAATATAGTATTTTACGACAAACTTTCTAACATCAAGAAGTCGAGTAAAAAGCTTTATTATTTAGGCTTATTGTCATACCCTTTAGATTTCATTAAATCGAAATTAGGTATTGGTCAAGAGAATTTCTCTACTTTTTACCAAAAACAGCTTTTTGAAAAGATAGCTACATATGGAGTATTTGTCGCTGAAAAATTAGATTGACAAAGTATTAATTTAAGACACTATTGATTTGAGAAGGAGGTAGACCGAAAAATGAGTACAACCATTATCGTGGAGTGGAAGGAAGGGGTTTGCGAAGCCCATTTTCTTTCTCTCCCATGGGTCGCGACAGGAAGAACACCTGATGAGGCGGTGGGCAAACTAGTCCGCGCAAACTATTGCTATCTCAATCTCATGATAGAGATTCGAGAAATCGAAATCGGAAAGACAAGGGACATTCTCTAATACGATACCCACGAGCTCTCAAGAGATGACTCATCACTGGAGGCCCCGCCGCGCGTACGCGGCGGGGCCTTTTCAATTGTTAATTTAATGTCAAAGACGGTCTTTGACACGTCTTTGACAGATTTTAAATACAAGAGTAAGTTAAATGAGGACAGTGCGAGGGTCTTAGCCCAAAGCAAGCAGGAAGAAAACAACGAGTGATGCTGGTGGAAACACCGGGCACAGCCCAAACCAGATCGTCAGTGGCACC
>JAIFWL010000020.1 GCA_019661845.1 Candidatus Parcubacteria bacterium | reverse complement strand
GGGAAAAAAATCTTGAGGTTCCTGACCATATAATTTCTGGATATCTCTACCAGCTAAGAGATTGAAGCGTTGGTCCGTACCTCCGAGTTCTACATGAGCTTCAATAGCTACAGAGTCATATCCTTGCATAATAGGATAAAGAAGTTCGTGGAAGGATACTCTCTGGCCGGAGCTCATTCGACGTGCAATCAGTTCGCGGGAAATAAATTCATTGAGCCCAAACAAGTTTGCCATCTTGGCCAATTCCTTAAACCCAAGTTTTGAAAGCCACTCTGAATTGTAGTGAGTCTCAGTCTTTTTAGGATCAAGAATCTTAAAAGCTTGGTCGAAGTAGTGTTGCATGTTCGCTTTTACCTCCTCTTCAGTAAGCATAGGTCTCTCTGTTTCCTTATCAGATGTGTCCCCCACTACCCCCGTAGCATCCCCAACGATAAACACTGCTGTGTGACCCATGTTTTGGAAATCCCGAAGTTTCAAAAGAGGAATAGCCCTGCCAATGTGGATATTAGGGCTAGTAGGATCTATACCTAGTTTAATACGGAGCTTCTCCCCACTCTCGAGTTTCTTTATAAGATGTTCCTTATCAATCACCTCAGAAACCCCTCTAGAAAGTAGCTCTTCTACGTCTTTACTCATGAGAACAATCTACCACGTTCTAAACCTGAAATGAAATATGATAAAATGAGACTTCTGATGAAAAAGTTCTTGCGTTTCGCCAAGAATTCTAACCACGTCATGGTGATAGCGACAGTGGCCCTTTTTGCTGCGGGGCTCTTCATCCTTTGGATTGCCTCTCTACGAATCCCTGCTCTTGAGAGCATCGAGGAGAGGCGTATAGACTCCTCCACCAAGATCTACGACCGTACGGGAGAAATCCTTTTATATGACATGTCCCAAGATGTGCGCCGAGAACAGATTACTCTTGATAAAATTTCTCCATATGTAAAGAGTGCCACCATTGCTATAGAAGATAAGGATTTCTATAAACATCATGGGTTCGTCCTAAGTTCATTCTTGAGAGCGGTGTGGGCCAACGTTACTTCCCTCTCCTTCAGCCAAGGAGGGTCAACTATCACTCAACAAGTGGTGAAGAATTCCATTCTTACTAAGGATAAAACACCTACGAGGAAACTGAAGGAATTAATTCTAGCTTTGAAACTTGAAAAGGTTCTAACAAAGGAAGAGATTCTTTCCCTCTATCTCAATGAGATCCCTTATGGTGGCACTATCTACGGTGTAGAAGAGGCTTCCCACGCCTTCTTCGGTAAAAGTGCTTCAGACCTTACCCTTGCCGAATCAGCTTACCTGGCTTCCCTGCCTAAGGCTCCGAGTTACTACTCTCCTTATGGCTCACACCTTGATGCTTTAGAAACAAGGAAGAATATCGTTCTTTCTGAAATGCTTAAACAAGGCCTTATCTCTGAAGAAGAGTTACAAACCGCGGTAAATGAGAAGGTGGTCTTCAAGGAACGCCAGGATAACGGCCTCATCAAGGCACCCCACTTCGTCTTCTTCGTCATAGATTTCTTAGCTAAGAAGTATGGTGAAGATGCTCTGCAGCACAATGGTTACAAGATTGTTACCACCTTAGACTACGATATCCAGCAAGATGCTGAAGCTATTGCGAAGAAGTATGGCCCTATCAACCAAGAGAAGTTTAATGGAGAGAACAACGCCACAGTAGTCATTGATCCTAAGACTGGAGAGATTCTAGCCATGACCGGCTCACGTGACTACTTCGATAAATCCATTGATGGAAACTTCAATGCAGCACTTGGACTCCGCCAACCTGGATCTACCTTCAAACCATTTGTCTATTCAGTCCTCTTTAACAAGGGGTTCACTTCAGAGACAGTCCTCTTCGATGCACAGATACAGTTCTCTACTGCTTGCCCACCAGACAACTTCACCACCGATGATCCATGTTATGCACCAGGAAATTATGATGAGAAGTTCCGTGGCCCTATGACTATCAGGAATGCTCTAGCACAGTCCATCAACATCCCAGCAGTTGAGGCTTCCTACCTTGCAGGTGTACCGAACTCTATCAAACTCGCACAAAGCATGGGTATTGGAAGTTTAACTGACCCGTCTAAATACGGCCTATCACTTGTACTTGGAGGTGGTGCAGTCTCCTTACTCGACCTCACTTCCGCTTACTCTGTTTTCGCTAATGATGGAATTAGAAATCCATACACACCAGTCTTGTGGGTTGAGGATGGCCAAGGAAATGTTATCGATAAGTCTATCCCATTCCCTAAGCGCGTCTTACCTGAGGAGACTGCTCGTACTATTTCAAATATCCTCTCTGACAATGTTGCTAGAACCCCTGGATATGGCCCTAATTCGCCATTATACGTAGCTGAGCGAGATGTAGCGGTGAAAACCGGTACCTCCAACGACTATCGTGATGCCTGGATCGTAGGTTATGCTCCCAACATTACTGTAGGAGCTTGGGTAGGCAACAACGACAACTCCCCTATGGCGAAGAAGGTCGCTGGCCTTATTGTTTCCCCTATGTGGCGTGAACTTATGGATAAGATTCTTCCTAAGCTCCCAGTTGAGGCATTTGTACCTCCAGAGCCTCTCGACCCTGATCTTAAACCGGTGCTTAGAGGTGAGGTAGGCCCTGGCCCGCACTCTATCCTCCACTGGGTAGACAAAGACAACCCTAGAGGCCCTGTACCCTCAAATCCAGGCAATGATCCACAGTATTCTTACTGGGAATATGGTATCGCTCGCTGGGTATCTTTGAATGGAGGTTCATTCAACCAACCGACAACCGACAACATACAACCAACAACTGGGCCTCAACCCGCTGGGGCTGGATTCGTGCCTCTTCCTACACCACTAGGATTCTAGTGGTACCTCACAAAAGAAATTTTGATATTATAAGCTTCCTTGAGCTCGCTCCTTATAGCTTCCTCCTTGAGCCGTATCTCATTCTTTACCACTGGGGAAGTATTAATTTCTAAAACTCCTTCCTTAAGGTGAATGTCTTCCTCCTTTAAAATAATTCTTGTCTGGCTTTCTACTACTTTAATAATATTCTCCTTAGTAAGTTTGCCTCTGTCTAAAACTTTAGTGAACCTCTCTAGAAGACTGAAGAGATTCTTCATCTAATTACGATTGGTTCATTGGCATCACTAGGTAGAGGAAGCTTGTATCACCCATGCCACGCACCACAATAGGCTTAGCCTGCCCCTCAAAGCTCAGGGAGAGGCTGTCAGTCATCAATGACTGGAAGCAGTCGGTAAAGTAGCGATGATTAACATTGATATTTATATCCTCACCCTCAAGTACTGAGTCGACACTCTGAGTACTCTCCCCGACTGTAGTGTTCTTAGACTCAATCTTAAACTGCTTATCCTTAGGAGAGAGACTTAAGGTAAGTTGGTTAAAGGCATCTGAGAAGATGAGACTTGTTTTCAAGGAATTAACTAGATCTTGTTTGAGTAAGGTAGCTGAAGTGGTGGCCTTCTTAGGAATAATCTGGCGGTAATCAGGGAAGGTCCCCTCAATGATGCGGGAAGTGAGATAGAGGTTGTTTGAACGTAGAGCCAACTGATGTTCCGCAATAGACAAGGAAATTTCTTCCTCCCCTCGATCGAAGATCTTAATAATCTCTAAGGCATTCTTCTGCGGGATAAGAATATTCTTGAAGTGTGGCACCTTCTTAATCTTCACCTTCTTCTCTGCTAGGCGGAAGGAGTCTGTAGCGGCAAAGACGAGGAACTCCCCTTCGTGAGTAATAGATATGGATGATAATTCTGGCTTAATACTCCCCACTGCAGCGGCATAGATAACCGACCTAATACCGAAAATGAGGTCCCGTGCAGGTATAGAGAAGGTGTTGTCATCACTAATCTCTGGGATAAGAGGAAACTCCTCACTAGGAAGGGTCTTGATGTTGGTCTTCGTATTCTTCGTCTTAATCTCTAGCAACTGATCCTTGGTGCTTATAGTGATATTGCGGTCATTTGTTAATGAGGAGATGAAGGAGTTAATGATATGAGCAGGTACTACAGTAACCCCAGGTTCAACCACCTTCACAGGTACTTCAATAGATAGGCCGATATCTAGATTGGTTGCCTTAATGTTTAAAGAATTTTTACTAGCATCCAAGTATAGCCCTGAGAGGATGGGTAGGTTTGGATTCTTCCCAGCAATCTTATCCGCCTTATTGAGTGCTTCCCCTAGTTGTTCCTTTATTCCTTCTATTTTCATATATAAAAACTTGTTACTACTATTAGGGGTGTGGGTAAGGGGATAACTGATTTTATGGCTATAAGACTAGTGTTTGTAGCTCGAGTGGACTTCTTGGCTGTGGGTAAGAGTCTTGTAAGAAAGGGCTGTCTGAAACGTTTATCATTAATTAGCCTCTTTCTCCTACTCTTATTAACATTATTTCCCATATCTTTCCACAAGTATTACACAGTCAATAATCCTCTGATCTGGCTAACTTCATCCATAAGACCAGAGTCTTCCTTAAGGTCGTTCTTCACCTTCTCACATGAGTGGATGACAGTAGTGTGGTCTCGGCCACCCATCTTCTGCCCTATTGAGGGGTAAGAGATGTTGAAGTCCTCTCGCAATATATACATAATGATCTGCCTAGGGCGGATAACTTCCTTATGGCGAGTTTTCTCATAAATACTTTCCTCCTTGATGTTATAAAAGTCAGAAATAATTCTTACCACATCCTTCACTGCCACTGTTTTCTTAGGTCTGACATTGTTTTTAATATAATTTCTAACATCGAGCATGGTAATCTCCTTCCCCTTAAGTTCCGCTTGGCATAGAAGACTGTTTACTGCTCCCTCAAGCTCACGGATGTTGCCATTAATAGACTGAGCAAGGTAATCCACTATCTCTGGAGAGAGAGGAATGTTCTGTTGCTTCGCTTTAGCGGAAATAATGGCAATTCTAGACTCCTTGTCTGGTGGAGGGATGTCGACAGTCATGCCGGCAGAGAGACGCGACTTCAAACGCTCTTCAAGACCTGTGATGAAGTGAGGGTGTTTATCGGAGGAGAAGATAATCTGGCGGTTGTTGTCATAAAGGGTGTTAAAGAGGTGGAAAAGCTCTTCCTGGAACTTCTGCTTCTCAGAGAAGAATTGGATGTCATCTACTATTAAAACGTCGTATTTACGGTACTTTTCCTTGAAAACAGTCATTTTCTGGTTCTGGAGAGCATTCATGCAATCCTGGCCGAACTGTTCTGAAGTCATGTAGTAAACCTTCTTCCCAGGTGAAGTAGTTTTCACATAATTCCCTATTGCTTGAATGAGGTGGGTCTTGCCGTGACCAGTAGAACCATAAATAAATAATGGGTTGTACATTATTCCCGGCTTCTTGATCACCGCTTGGGCTGCTGCATGCGCTAATTCATTGAATGGCCCAATAACAAATGATTCGAAGGTGTAACGAGGGTTTAGATTATCTTCCTTATTTACCTCAACTTCAGAAAGAGGTAATTCCCTTGTGTGAGTTTCCTTATTTACCCTTTCTTCACGTCGGCGCTCCTCCTTGTTGACCACATATTCAATAGCGTGGACTGTGCTCTCGATATTCCTCAAGCTTCGCAGTATGGCGTTATGATATTTTGTTAGTAACCACTCTTTTACAAAAGCGTTAGGGACTGAAAGCACTACCACTCCCCCATCCTCTTTCACAATTCGTGTGTCCTTAAACCAAGTACTGAAGTTGGCACTCGACATGGATAACTCCATCTCTACTAATACTCTCTGCCAAAGTTGTTTGTAATCCATCATGAAAATTTGATGAGTACAGTATATCTTTTAGCTCCAATATAAAAACTTGTGAAGACCCCTAAAAATGTTTATAATGTGTTAATAAATTGTTAATAAAAAATGTCTAGAACATACCAACCAAAGAAGCGCAAGAGAGCTCGAGCCCACGGCTTCCTTTCCCGTAAGAAGACCTCTACTGGCAAGCGCACCCTTAGAAATAGGATGAGGAAAGGTAGGAAGAGGGTCGCTCTCTAAATGCCACTCCACTTCTCCCTTAGAAGTACACCTATGGAAGCCACAAGCTTCATCATTTCTGTATCAAAGAAGGTCTCTAAGAAGGCTGTAGTGAGGAATACCATAAAACGTAGGATTAGAGCCATTTTAAAGGAGTTTAAGCCCTCTCTTAAGGCTGCTAAATACCTCCTTATTGTGAAGCCCGGAGCCGAGTTGGTGAAGGGTCCCGAGCTTAAGAGTGAATTGGGGACCCTTTTTAAGTTATAATGCTCTAATGTCCTTTCTATACCACGAGTTCTTCTTCAATCCTCTATATAACATCCTGATCCTCCTCTTTAAGGTGTTGCCTTGGGCTGATGCGGGGGTGATTGTCATCCTCCTTACTATCCTTGTACGCTTAGTGCTCTTTCCCCTCTCTAGGAAAGCGGTTCTAACTCAGATAAGGATGGCTGAAATTGGCCCCGAACTGGCTGCTATTAAGGAGAAGTATAAGGATAAGACCGAGGAACAGGCTCGTCGGACCCTCGCTCTATATAAGGAGAAGAAGGTAAACCCTTTCCC
>JAIFWL010000081.1 GCA_019661845.1 Candidatus Parcubacteria bacterium | reverse complement strand
GGCTACATCAAGCGCACGAACCCCGACGAGTACAAGAGGCAGAAGCGCGGCGGAGTGGGGGTGGTTGATCTTGATACTAAGGAAGAGGATTTCGTCACCAACTTCCTCACTGCATCAACTCACGATGATCTACTCTTCTTCACCGATAAGGGTAAGGCTTACAAGATCAAGATGTATGACCTGCCAGAGGCCAAGCGCGCTACTCCTGGCAAATCTATTATGAACTTCATCTCACTCTCCGATGATGAGAAGGTGACTTCAATCCTTCCTATGCCTAAGGAAGCTAAAAATATTCAAGGCTCACTCTTCATGATCACAGAGCAAGGCACAGGTAAGAAGGTGGCTGCGAAGTCCTTCTTCGACGTACGCTCCTCAGGCATCATCGCCATTCGCTTGGCACCGGGTGACAGACTTATATCAGCAGAACTCACCGAGGCGGGAGATGATGTATCTATCGTAACCAAGCAGGGGCAATCGATCCGTTTCAAGGATTCTACTGTGCGTGAGATGGGTCGCGCTGCAGGAGGTGTGCGATGTATCAAGCTCGGTAAAAGCGATGCAGTTGTGGGTGCGCATGTTATTAAGAAGGGGAATTCATCTGACAATCTCCTCGTCATTTCTGCCAATGGTTACGGTAAGCGCACCCCAATTTCTGAATACAAGGCGCAAGGTAGAGGGGGCAGTGGCATCTTAACTTCTAAGGTGACGAGTAAGACTGGTCCAGTTATCGCTTCGCAGATTGTAACTGATGCTGAGGAAGAGGTGATGGCTATGAGTAAGAAGAGTCAGGTAGTGCGCGTAGATATTAAAGAGATTCCAATCCTCGGCCGACAGACTCAGGGCGTGCGTATCATGAAGCTCCGCGAAGGCGACTCTCTCGCTACCCTCATTTGCTTATAATCATCGTTTGTTGTTCGTTGTAGGTTGTCGGTTGTTTGTTATTATTAATGTATGACCAAGTTTCAGGTAATCCTCACTACCGTTTTCGGCTTTTTTATTGTCGTTGCAGTAATGGTTTTCGCCTTCTATCGTGGTAGCTCTGGGCAACAAGCTTCTGTAGTTGTGTGGGGAGACATCCCTTCAGAATATTTCCAAGCCTTCCTTAATGAGACTGTAGCTACTCGCGATCCCTCTCTTAGTATCCAGTATGTAGAGAAGTCGGGAGACAAGATTGATCGAGATTTTACCGAGGCTCTGGCTCGTGGCATTGGCCCAGACTTACTCATTACTACTCAGGATAAGTTCTGGCAGGAGAGGACTAAGCTCATACCCATTCCATACAAGAGTGTAAGCGAGAGAGATTTCCGTGACGCTTTTATTGAAGAGGGTGAATTATTCCTAGGTTCACAAGGTATTTATGCCTTGCCTCTTGTAGTTGACCCAATAGTTCTTTACTACAACCGAGACCTCCTCTCTGGAGCAGGGTTGGCGAAGCCACTTGCCTTCTGGGATGAGATTTATGGGAATGCCAATAAACTCACCAAGCGTGATGCGGCAGGCAATATCACTCAATCAATCATGGCCT
>JAIFWL010000019.1 GCA_019661845.1 Candidatus Parcubacteria bacterium | reverse complement strand
GGAAAGTAAAGGGGCTATTGTCTAGTGGTCGAAAAAGTGTTAATGTGATTTTATGGCTAAAATACTAGGCATTATCCCGGCACGCATCGGCTCCACTCGTATACCTGAAAAGATGCTCAAGGATATTCACGGCAAACCACTTATTGTTCGTACCTACGAACGCACTAAAGATTCAAAGATGCTCGATGAGTTGATTGTAGCCACTGACTCCGATGATATTGAGAAGCATCTGACCAGTGTAGGAGCAAGGGTCGTTAGATGGCCTACGCCTCTATCTTCAAGAAATGGTACTGAGGGAGTAGCTTTGGCCTTAGATTCCTTCAATGACTTTAAGCCAGATATCATAGTGAACATCTGGGGTGATGAGCCTCTTTATCCTGCTTCAGCCATTGATGCTTGTGTTGAGAAATTATTAAGTGATGACAACTTAGTGGCTGTAGCTGCAGCTGATAGGATTATTAAGCCAGAAATGCTTGAGGCGAACAGTGTAGTAAAGGTCGTTACAGATAAGAAGGATAGAGCACTTTATATTTCCCGTTCGACTATCCCTTATAAATATTCAGACCATGATCATGATCACTATCACATCATTGGTGTCATGGCTATGCGAGCTGACTTCCTAGCTGAATACGTGGCTATGGAGCAGACTGCACTCGAGCGCATTGAAGGTGTAGAGCAGATCAGAATCTTAGAGAACGGATATGAGCTTGGTATTGTTAAGGGTGATTTCAATAATTTAGGTGTTAACACTCCCGATGAGTTAGAGGAGGTGCTGAAAATATACGAAAGTAAGATAAAATCTGGGGAAATAGATTAATCCTTTATGGTTGAAAGAAAACAGGCACAGAAGAAGGCTAGGAATATAAAACTTCTTATTATGGATGTTGATGGAGTCTTAACCTCTGGCTTGGTAAATATATTTGGCGATGGGCAGGAAATGTATACTTTCAATGTCTATGATGGTTACGGCATTATCCTCTGGCGACGAGCAGGATTCAAGGCAGGTTTTATGACAGGACGTAATTCTGATGCAGTAGCTAGTAGGGCTAAGAAGCTGGGTGTAGATTTCCTCTTGAGAGCTGCTTCTGACAAGCTTGCTCTTTGTGAAGAGCTTGCTCGTGAAGAAGGATTGGAAATGAAGGAAATCGCTTTTATCGGGGATGACTTACAGGACTTGGCCTTACTTAAGAGTGTGGGCCTAGCGATGTCCCCAGCCAATGTTCGTCCAGAAGTTAGAAAGCATATTGATTACATCTCTCCTCTCAATGGTGGTGATGCTGCAGTCAGAGATTGTATCGAGTTTATCCTCAAGTCTAAGAACCTTTGGAAAGATATCACTAATCAGAAACGTATCTTAAGCTAGTGAAGCTGAATTCCTTGTTCGCACTTTCCAGATTGTTATGTTGGCTATCATGCCAAGTAAGTTAACTAGGACGAAAGCCAATACTAAACCAGTTATCCCTCCGCTAATACCAAGGATGAGGTAGAGAGAAATTTTTATCACATTCTGAATAATGCTATTAATGAAAATAGTTTTAGAAAACTTTTGAGAGACGAGGAGCAAACTCACATAACGATTAGGAATAGCGAAGATGAAGCTCAAAGCCAAGATTTTAGAATAAGGGAGGGCGTCCAGATACTTGGGTAGAAGATAAGCAAACAAGTATGGTGCTAAGAGCATGTACATCCCGAAGCACAATATACCCACAATTAATCCCTGGATAATCCTAGTGTAGAAGAGGTGATTAAGCTCTTTAGCAGTCTTTGAAGCAAAGTTGGGGAAACCTAGGCCTACCCAGTTTTTAATCAAGGAGATAGCTCTTTCAGGTACAGCCATGGCCAGAGCGTACACGGCTAATTGAGCTGGGCCCCAAAAGTGTGTAAGCAATATTTTATCAAGTTGGGAAGCGATGGGGTCCACGAAACCGATGAAGGTGAGCTCGCGTCCATAAGTTATGGCTTCTCCACTTGTGTGAAGTGGAGGATGGAAACGTCTTAAAGTAATTTTATAAAATACATATGTAGTAAAGAAGGTGGTAAGTGCATAGGCCAGTATGAGCCAGATCACCTCACCCTTAATAAAGAGTGCAGCAAAAGCTCCTAATACGTATATGAATGTAGAAAGAATATTGAAAATACTTGCAGAACGGAAATCCTTCTTGCCCTCAAGATACGAGCCATAAGTGTTGAAGGCGAGAGTAGCAGGGACGAACAATCCTAATATGAAGAAGGAGGCGCTGAAGAGTTGGTCATGATGTAAGAAGTAATACCCGGATAAAGTCCAGAATGCTAGTAACATAATCACATTCCACTTCAACTGATACCGCACAGAAGATCGTAGAGCCCCTTCATCACCACTAGCCACTGATCTAGCTACAGCGTTATTCATCCCTGTGAGAGTAAAGACATTGAGCACACTAGCTAGAGAGAGGATGTAGCGGTAAAGACCGTAAGTCTCTTTAGGTAGGAAATTAGCAAAAGCGATGAGGAGGCCAAGTGAAAGAATGTTTGAAAACACTTGTCCAAACGTAATCCAGAAGCCACCCTTGGCCAAGTAAACCATGTCAGTTTTGAAGACTCCCTCGCTTCGTCGGAGTAGGGAATAGACCTTATCCTTTAGACTCGTCATATGTTATTAACATGATAGGATAATGGGCATGAATAAACAAACCTTGCGCACAATAGTGTTGGGAGGACTTTTCCTTATTCCATTCGTACCATTCTTAGTTTCAAGCTCGTTCTTCTTCCCGTTTATCACTACCAAGGCCTTTGCTTGGAGATTTATCGTTGAAATTGTTTTCGCTTGCTGGCTAATCTTGGCTCTGCTCGATAAAGCATATAGACCTAAGCGTTCCCCAATCCTTTATGCCGTCGGTTTATTCCTATTAGTTATTGGATTGGCTGATGCCTTCGGCGTAGCTCCCTATCAGAGCTTCTGGAGTAACTTCGAACGCATGGAGGGTTACATCACCATGCTTCATCTAGGGGCTTTCTTCCTCGTTGCCACATCAGTCTTTAGAGAGGTGGACTGGAAGAGGTGGTGGAACACTTCTTTAGTTGCCTCACTATTTATGGTGGTGTACGGGCTCTTCCAACTAGCAGGAGTAACAGCTATCAACCAAGGTGGTGTGCGAGTAGACGGCACTCTCGGCAATGCCTCCTACCTAGCGGTTTATATACTCATTCATATCTTCATTGCCCTTTTATTCTTCTTACGAACTAAGCGAGGTGAGTTCCTACGCTGGGGTTATGGCCTTCTATTATTAGGGCAACTCTTCATCCTCTACCACACTGCTACTAGAGGAGCGATCATTGGCCTCTTGGGAGGGTTACTCATTATCGCGATTTTAAACATTCGTAATAAGGAAGAACGTAACTTAAGACGCCTAAGTATTGGTATCCTAGTAGCCCTGGCTCTTGTCGTGGGAGGCTTCTATACTCTTAGAAATTCTCAATTTGTGAAGAGCAGTCCAGTCTTGGCTCGCTTCTCTACTATCTCAAGTCAGGAGTTAAAGAGTGGTGGCCGCTCCTTCGTCTGGCCTATGGCCTTAGAAGGATTCAAGGAGAGACCACTCTTGGGTTGGGGGCAAGATAATTTCCCGTACGTTTTCCAAGAACATTACAGTCCTAATATGTTCGCACTTGAGCCGTGGTTCGACCGAGCTCATAACATCTTCCTCGACTGGATGGTGGCGGGTGGAGTGCTAGGCATTGCTGCTTATCTCTTACTCTATGTATCACTCCTCTATCTCATCTGGAAGAAGGAGAGCGGAGATCTCTCTCATGCTGAGAAATCAGTACTAACAGGCTTAGTTGCTGCTTACTTCTTCCATAATTTCTTTGTCTTCGATCAACTTGTAAGTTACTTCCTATTCTTCGCTATTCTTGCCTATATAAGTTTTAGAAAGGGCGGAACAACTTTATGGCAGGAAGAAATTACTTATTCACAAGTAACTCAAGTTGCTACTCCACTTGTAGTGGTAGCTCTCATCACTACATTCTACTTCGTAGAATTGAAACCAATGAGGTCGAATATCACTCTCATTGAAGGTATGAAGGCAGTTCAGTTGAATCAACCTGATGTAGCCGCTAGAGACTTAAGGAAGGCTTACTCTATTGGAGGACTTGGCCAAACAGAGATTAGTGAACAGATTGTATCCTTCTCTCAGCCTATTCTTACAAGCTCACTCTCCATGGATGAGAAGAACGCTTTCTACTCATTCGGTAGTGAAGTGGTGCGTGCCGAGGCAGATAAAAGTCCTAAAGACGCCAAGAAACAGCTCTTAGCAGGCTCCTTCCTCTCTGGGTTAGGTGCTATGGATGAAGGTCTGGTGTACCTCAATAAGGCTAAAACTCTTATGCCTAATAAACAGGCTATCTACTTTGAAATAGGATCTGCCTACATCAACAAGGGTGACTTCACTGGAGCGTTAAAAGCTTTTAAAGAGGCATATGATCTTGCTCCAGCATACGAAGAAGCAAAAATAATCTATCTTCTTGGCTCAATCTATGCAGGTGATAGAAACTTAGAAGAGAAATTGAAAAAAGAAATTCCTGAGAAAACTTTTTCAGAAGATCCACGCATTCAAGCAGCATACAAAGCAGTTGGAAGATAAAAAATAATTTTCTCGTTTAGAAAGTTATCCACACATAATACGTTTATACCATTGTATGTGCGTCAAGTACGTACGATAATTAATACAACCGCAGAAATATATTTTGTAAAAAATATTTTCTGCGACAGACGTTAATAATAATTTCCCGAGGTACCTCGGGACAACACAATGGCAAAGAAAAGAAAGGCAGCCAAGAGAAAGACAACCAAGAAGCGCAAGACTTCAAAGAAGCGCCGAGCTTAGTTCTCTGGTTCCAAAGAAAAAACGCCCCCGCAAGGGCGTTTTTTCTTACCTCGAAATATGCTAAAATAGGCATCTTATGGCCTTATTTAAGAATCTTTTCGGTTCTCCAGAACAGAAGAAGCTTTCTTCCTGGCAACCTCTAGTAGAAAGAATTAATACTCTGGAACCAGAGTTTGAGAAGTTGTCTCAAGAAGAATTTCCGAAGAAGACCCTGGAGTTAAAAGAGCGTATTCAAGCAGGCTCTTCACTTGATGATATTCTGCCAGAGGCATTTGCTCTTGTGCGTGAAGCATCTAAGCGCACCTTGGGGCAACGTCACTTCGATGTGCAACTCTTGGGAGGTATTGCTCTATATAAAGGTGGGATCGCAGAAATGAAGACTGGTGAGGGTAAAACCTTGGTTGCTACTTTGCCCGCATATCTTAAGGCTCTTCAAGGTAAAGGTGTGCATGTAGTAACGGTAAATGATTATCTTTCTAGACGTGATGCTGCTTGGATGGGTCAGATTTATAACTATTTGGGATTAAGTCTCGGTGTTTTAAACCATGCTGAATCATTCTTGTATGATGCAAGCCACACTGAGAAGGATAAGGAACGTGATGAGACGGGATCTTTCAAGGTGGTTCACGAATTTTTGAGGCCAGTCAGTAAGCAAGAGGCTTATAGAGCAGACATTACTTATGGTACAAACAACGAATTCGGCTTCGACTACCTTAGAGATAACCTACTTTATGATAGAGATAAGCTTGCTCAGAGAGGTTATCACTATGCTATTGTCGATGAGATTGACTCTATTCTTATAGATGAAGCTCGAACTCCGCTTATCATCTCAGGCAACACTGGTGCTGCAGGGGACTTGTATACTCGGTTCGCTAAGATTGCCGATAGCCTCGTTGATAGTGAAGATTTTACCGTTGATGAGAAGTTAAAAGCAGTTTCCTTGACTGATAGTGGTATCAATAAAGCAGAGAAATTACTTGGCGTAGAGAATATCTATACCGAAGGTGGTATTAAATACGTGCACCACTTAGAAACTGCTACTCGAGCTAAGGCGCTTTATCATAAAGACAAGGATTATGTTGTAAAAGATGATGAAGTAGTAATTGTCGATGCTTTTACTGGGCGCTTGCAACCAGGGAGGCGCTGGTCTGAGGGACTTCACCAAGCTATTGAGGCTAAGGAAGGGGTGAAGATTAAGGAAGAGAGCCGTACTTATGCTTCTATTACGTATCAGAACTACTTCAGGATGTATCAGACACTTTCCGGTATGACAGGTACTGCCCTCACTTCAAAAGAAGAGTTCTACAAAGTTTATAAATTAGAGACTTACGTCATCCCGACAAACAAGCCGGTAGCGAGGAAGGATCATGGAGATTTTATCTTCCAGACTCAGGCTGGCAAGATGAAGGCTGTATCTAAGAAGGTGAAAGAGATTACTCATAAGGGTCAGCCAGTGCTCATTGGTACGGTGTCTATTGAGCACAATGAACTTCTTTCGGAGTATCTTAAGAATGAAGGTATCAGGCACGAAGTCTTAAATGCCAAGAACCATGAGAGGGAAGGTGAGATTATCGCTCAGGCAGGTAAGAGAGGTGCTGTTACTATTGCTACCAACATGGCAGGTCGTGGAGTGGACATTAAGCTTGGTGGGAACCCATCTACTCCGGAGGAGTACGAGGAGGTGAAGAGTCTAGGTGGCCTCTTTGTCCTAGGTACTGAAAGGCATGATGCACGTCGTATAGATAACCAGCTCCGTGGTCGATCAGGCAGACAAGGTGATCCGGGTGAGACTCAGTTCTTCGTCTCGCTTGAAGACTCGTTGATGCGAATCTTCGCCGTCGACACTATCAAGAATATGATGGGACGGTTCAAGATCCCTGAAGATGAGCCAATAGAGAACAAGCTCATCACC
>JAIFWL010000018.1 GCA_019661845.1 Candidatus Parcubacteria bacterium | reverse complement strand
GGAGGAATGACGGAACTCATTGAGGGAACTGATGGTAGGAAGATGAGTTCCTCGTGGGGGAACGTTATCAACATAACTGACGAACCTAATGATATGTTCGGTAAAGTTATGTCTATTCGGGATGAATTAATTGGAAAGTATTTTACTGCTTGTACTCGTGTAGCTATGGAAGAAGTGGAGGAAATTCTAAAGAGTCATCCTAAAGAAGCTAAGATGCGTTTAGCTTTAGAAATTACTAAGATTTATCATGGTGAAGATGAAGCGAGGAAGGCACAAGATAATTTCGAGAACACTTTCGCTAAAGGGGGAGTACCAGAAGATATTTATACAGTTGAAGTTCCAACTGGTACTGAGTTGGCCGATATATTTATCGCTAATGGTATGCTTTCTTCTAAATCAGAATTTACTCGCTTGAATAAAGAAGGTGCTATAAAGGAAATGGAAAACGGTGTCTACCGTATAGGTAAACACCGCTTCCTCAAGATTATTTTCAAGTAATCTGCGATCTACATATCCTCCACATCGTCCATGGCATCTTCCTTGCTTGGGGCGAACTCGTCATCTTCCAACTCTTCAACACTCTCAGTCTCCTCCAGGTCGTCCAAAGGGTCCTTCTTCTCATCTAGGTCATCGGCTGGTTCCACCTCAGCATCTTCCACATCTTCTCTTATTTCGTCGTCGATCATTTTCTTATATTACTTTTAATTTGAATGATAATATTTTTATCAGATAGCTCTGTGTGTGGCAAGGTGTGTTATACACAGGGCAATGGCATCCACTTCATCGTCTAGCACCTTAGTATCTTTGGACGGAATGCTTACAAGCTTTCTTACCATGGTATTAATTTGTATTTTATCTGCTTTGCCATATCCCGTTACAGCAATTTTAATTTCTTGTGGAGAGTATTCATGAATGTTTAAACCAGCACTTTTAGCCAAGTAAATTACCACGCCTCGTGCCTCAGCAACCTTCATCGCATTAGTAGTGTTCTGGTTGAAAAATAATTTCTCTATCGCAAGATCTTTCGGTTTCCACTTCCTAATTATCTTTGTTAACTCGTCACCAATATATAAAAGCCTTTCTTCGTAAGCCGACTTCCTATTAGTCTCAATGCAACAAGAAAATAGGACTGAATTATTTTCTACCACAGAAACCCCGAGCCTATCAAACCCCGGATCAATGCCTAGAACACGTTTACTCATATCTGAATCTTAACAAAACAAAAGCCCCGTACCTACTGTCAGTAGAGTGCGGAGCTTTGAAAGAGAGATACTACTCTGGTTTGTAAATGATCTTTCGTAACCAGCCAATCACCGACACAGGCCATGTAATGGTTGTGTCGATAACACCCAGAAGGTAGAAGAGCGTTAGGTAAGCTACCTTGTGGTTCTTCTTGAGGTTTCGCGATAACTCAAGTGCGCTTACAGCCGCTTTTCCTCGAGGGTCTAATCCATAGTAGACGACCCTTTCGCCATACTCCTCGCGCTGCACCTCTCCAACCTTAACAGCATGGCGCATGGTTTCCTCAGCCACCTCCCTGTCGTGGTCGTCGTCGTACAAGATCTTGTGGCGCTTATTCCAGAGCGCTACGAAGACGGTGATGAGTCCGATGGCAAGACTCACGTAGACGTATAAACGCACATATTCCCAGAACATAAGCTCCTCCTCTAACTATATCCAGCGAAAATATAACACAGACTATACTATTATCAACAATTTAAACTTATTCCGCGTTGGTATAGACGTCCTGGACTTCGTCATTGTCTTCAAGCTCTTCAATTAGTGCTTCGAGGATCTTCTCATCATCTGGAGAGAGGGGAATAGTCATGTTGGGCTTCCATTCGCCAGCTTCTTTAGTAAATGCCCATGAAGCAGAGCCTTGGGCAGCCAGAGCGAAGCCGTGTTTAGATAAAATGAATTTCACTTCTTGCGCCGCCTTGTTCCTATTGCTTGTGAGAGCCTCGATAATGAGTGCAGAGCCACCTGGGCCGTAAGCTTCGTAGGTAATGGCATCCATCGCTTCAGACTCTGATCCAGAGCCCTTCTTTACTGCACGCTCGATGTTATCAGCTGGCATGTTGTACTCACGTGCCTTGTCTATGGCTGCACGGAGTATGGGAGAGGAAGTGTCGCCCTTCACTTGCCTGGAAGCTGTCGAGATAAGGCGCGCCATCTTAGAAAAGATTTTCGACTTCGCCGCGTCAGTCCCGGCTTTCTTATGTTTAATCTTCGACCATTTATTATGTCCGCTCATATAAGTTTCTTCTGAAGATTAACAGGAATCTTTTTACCCAAGTGTTCATAACCGTGAGAGGTGAGTGTGCGACCTCTGGTCGTGCGCTCAATCAACCCAAGTTGCAATAGGTATGGTTCGTTAAATTCTTCAATCGTCGCTTCTTCTTCAGAGAGTGCAGCCGCTAAGGTACCAAGTCCTACAGGTCCACCACTAAACTTATCCGCCATTACTTCTAAAAGCTTTTTATCCGAAGGTGAGAGACCTTTCTCATCTATGCCCAACATGGCCAGAGCTTTCTTAACTGTTTCTTCATCAAGAGGCTTGCTCTCAACTTGTGCGAAGTCACGTGCGCGCTTTAAGAAGTAGTTTGCAGTGCGCGGAGTAAATCTGCTTCGCTTGGCAATCTCCTTCGCTGCCTTACCCTTGAGTTCTACTCCAATAATCTTCGCCGAGCGATGAAGAATTTCTTCAATCTCTGCTTCGGTATAGAACTCTAAGCGGAACACTCCACCAGAGAACCTACTTCGAAGAGGGGAGGAGATCATCGCTACACGGGTAGTAGCTGCAAGAAGAGTAAATGGTGGTAACTCAAGTTGGATAGTACGAGCCGAAGGCCCTTTACCAATGATGATATCTAATACACCCGACTCCATAGCAGGGTAGAGCACTTCCTCAATCGCTTTGTTAAGTCTATGAATCTCGTCGATAAACAAAATGTCTCCTGCAGTTAAGTTCGTAAGTATTGATGCAAGGTCTCCTACACGCTCAATAGCGGGGCCGGAAGTAATTTTAAGATTCCTACCAGTCTCTCTTGCGACCAAGTGGGCGAGAGTAGTTTTTCCTAGTCCTGGCGGACCGTAGAAGAGCACGTGTTCAGGTGGAGTACCACGCTCGGCAGCGGCCTTGAGAAGGATATTGAGGTTATTCTTAATCGCTTCTTGACCAATATATGCCTCCCAGCTCAAAGGTCTAAGCTCTTTATCAAGAAATGAAGCGACAGAGGTTTCTTCGGTATCCTTCTTCTCCTTAGATTTTTTACTTGACATAAAAATTATTCTGTGCTAGACTACTTGCGAATCGAAAAGTTCTTATCCAGCGCATAAATCTCTAAGCAACGTGCCTCTCGGGGCATTTGGACTTTCCATTAAGGACGCTCTTGGTACCACTTGTGGTTTCTGAGGCCATCCTCGTTCGGATCGTTTAGCTTTGGGTTCATTTCTAAAGTGTTGCTTAGAGATTTATATGCTGGATGTCAAAGAGCTAAAACTTATTATTCACGAAACCTCTGTTTCTACAACCTAGACAGACAGGTCTACCACTCTGTCTAATTCGTCGAGAGTGGTAAGGCCTTGTAGAGCCTTGACGACTCCATCTTGGGGGAGGGTAAGAAGCTTCTGCTTCTTCGCCGCTTCACGAATGTCGCGCTCAGATGGGTTTTCTATCACAGCCTTTTCAATTTCACTGTCTACTAGAACAGCTTCAAAGATTCCTATGCGTCCTCTATAACCCAAGTTATTACATTCTGGGCATCCGACAGGAGCCCAGACCTTCTCCTGTTGGACTCCTTCTAAATAAGTTTTGTCTTCTATTTCACCTACAATTCTTTCTACAGTTTTCTTCGCCTCGCCTTCAAGCACCACCTCCTTCTTGCAAGCCTCACAAAGGGTGCGAGCCAAGCGCTGAGCGATAGAGATGCTGAGAGCGGAACTAATCACTTTAGAATTTACACCAAGGTCGAGTAAGCGAGGGAAGGCGCCCGCGGCGTTGTTGGTGTGTAAGGTCGAGAGCACGAGGTGGCCCGTGAGTGCGGCATTGATAGCCACAGAGGCAGTTTCATCATCGCGAATTTCTCCAACCATGATGACATCTGGATCTTGGCGCAGAGCACTACGTAAGCCCTCGGCGAAGGTGTACCCCTTGTCTGGTTCAGCTTGAGTTTGGACAATGCCCGTTAGGTGGTACTCGATAGGATTCTCAATGGTAATAACTTTGATATCTGGAGTGTAGATCTTCTTTAAGAAGGCGTATAGCGTAGTCGTTTTACCAGAGCCAGTTGGACCAGTGGTGAGGATTAGACCGTTGGGCTTTCTAATTTCTTTGTAAATTATTTCCAGTAAGCGTGGGTGGATACCGAGCTTCTCTAATTCAACAGCGATAGCATCTGGATTAAGTACGCGCATAACTACTGACTCTCCATATGGGCCAGGCAAGAGGGAAGTACGCACCTCAATCTCTATGTGGCCGAGCTTGATAGAGAAGCGGCCGTCTTGCGCCTTCTCTTTCACATTCAACTTCAATTCACTGACTAACTTAATACGTGAGAGGAGCAAGTCGAAGGTCTCCTTGTCGAAGTGGAGGACGTCAGTTAGAACGCCGTCTAGTCTGTAACGTAAGCGAACTCCAGACTCCTCAGGCTCAATGTGTACATCCGAGGCCTTGAGTGAGACCGAACCAGCAAGAATAATTTCTAAAATCTTCGAAATCCTATAAGCGCGCTTAAGACCCAACACATCTCCTATAAGTTTCTTAATATCTTCGAGTGAGTGAACTTGCTTGGTTACATTTAATATTTCTTCGTTTGAAATATCGAGTGCACCAGACTTAGTTTCGAAGGAGTATGAAAGATCTTTGTAGCGATCCCAAACTTTCTTCAAGCTTGCATGCGAGACCATAAATATTTCTGGCTGGTAGCCGCGCTGCTTCAAGCTCTCGATCAAGGCTAGAGACTTATCATTCTGCGGAGAGAGCACTCCTACATCAATATTTCTATCAGTAGCGTTGAAGACAGCGAGCTCTGCATCACGAGCCTCCTCTTCCTTTATCACTCTCAAGGCATCAAGGTCTATAGGGTGAGTGGAGAGGTCAAGGTACGGAACCCCATGTTTAGAGGCTAGAGCTGCCGCAAGCTCCTCCTCTTCCTTAGTATGTAGGGCATCGACACGCTCATTCTGCCTCTCTTCATCGAATTCAATCATAAATATATTGTACCTTGAGAAGGCTCTAAACTAGGCTGTTTGCTAGTATTGACTAGTGTCGGGTTGATATTGTATGGTATGGCAGGAGGGATGTTTCCATGAAGTTTCTCGTAGTCTCCTTAGTGTTGGTCATGGCGGCGGGGTGCGCAACGGCACTGGTCGAACGGCCGGATGGCTCGATGATTACCCAGAGAGTGGTTATGGTGCAGTCTGGAATTATCATTAAGATCCAGAACAACTGCGCCTCCTCGATCTCTGTCGCGAGTATCCACGGGCCACTGGTTGAAGGGCTGGCGTGGGGGAAGGGTACCCAACAGCCTATTCCAGCCCGCTTCGAGGGTTCGGACCATTACGACCGGCGCATCTGGGTAGAGGTGCGGGCCTACACCTCGACCGGGGTCTACATCGGCTCCATCACCCGAAATGAGTCGGTGTACGGAAGCACTCGCGACATGCATTGGGACATCGACAGACTCGATTCGCCACCAGGGGCGAGGTGCCCAGGGCCGGTCTAACGACCGGCCTTTTCGCTACCAAAATGCTAAAATGCCATTTATGGATATTCACTCACACAGTTTTGAAGAGACGAAGCAGGTGGCACAGCAATTCCTCAACACCATTAGTATTGGTGAGAGGGGAACTGTAATTGCGCTACAAGGGGACTTGGGTGCTGGTAAAACAGCTTTCTCTCAAGCCATTGGCGAAGTGGTAGGAGTGACAGAAAGTATGCAGAGTCCAACATTTGTCATTATGAAAGTGTATGAAATAGATTTCAAAGGATTTAAAAACTTAATTCACATTGATGCTTACAGGATAGAGAAGGAGAGCGAGCTCCTTCACTTGGGTTGGAATGAAATAATAAAGGAGCCGGAAAACTTGGTGCTCATCGAGTGGCCGAAGAATGTGCCGAACTTAATTCCTAAAGATGCTAAGTGGATACACTTCGAATTTATCGATGAGAATGTTCGTAAGATAGAAACTCATGGCTAAGAAATCTACAGGCACCAAGCGCTTAATACTCTTAGACTCACACGCAATCATTCATCGTGCGTATCATGCGCTCCCTGACTTCAGCGCCTCTTCAACTGGTGAGCCGACTGGGGCGCTCTACGGGCTTGTCGCAATGCTTATTAAAATTATTCAGGACCTTAAACCAGATTACATTGTCGCTGCGTATGACTTATCGGGCCCAACTTTCCGCCACGAAGCAGCCGAGAGCTATAAAGCAGGGAGGAAGGAGAATGATGCGAATTTGGATCTTCAACTCAAGCGCGCACTAGATATCTTTAAAGCATTTGGGATTCCCGTTTATTCTAAAGAAGGGTTTGAGGCTGATGACATCATCGGCACTATTGTTCATAAACTGAAGAAAGATAAGAATACCGAAATCATCATTGCTTCTGGTGACATGGACACCATGCAACTTGTCGATGATAAGAAGGTGCAAGTTTATACCCTTAAGAAAGGGCTCAATGACACCATTCTTTATGATGAGGCGAAGGTTCTAGAGCGATTCGGCTTCGCACCAGAGCACCTTATAAATTACAAATGTCTTCGAGGAGATCCGTCAGACAACATAAGAGGAGTGAAAGGCATTTGAGAGAAGACTGCTACATCATTCAGTACAAGCTTCGGCACAGTAGAACAAATTTA
>JAIFWL010000017.1 GCA_019661845.1 Candidatus Parcubacteria bacterium | reverse complement strand
TAGAATGCTGCCGTTTGAATTTAAACCCTGATCTTTTATATTTCAACTGTTGCCAAAGTTCGTCTTCCTCACTTGTCGAGTTCTTCCGCAATTCTTGTCTCCGCTCCTTAAACTGTGGAAGATTATTAAATCTTTTCATTATTATGCCCTCCCCTGCTAAGGGGAGGGTTGGGTGGGGTTTAACTTAATAACTCGCCCTTACAGCTCGCTCTACACGTCGCGGGTTAGCAGTATCGCAAGTATTGTACCCGAAGGATTCTATCTTGGTAGTACCATCATTGTTCTTAGTAACTGTAACTATGGCGCAGTATTGGTCAGGCAGGAAAGTGATTTTATTTATAGTGCTCACACTAGTACCGCCCACCACCCACTGGTTAAGAGAGTTAGTCGCATCCTTATTACAATTGATAGTAGTACCGGTTGAAGTAGCGAAGGCACTCTGTCCAACAGGATTCTGTATATCCCAGTAGAGTGCGCATTCGAGCCCAGAGTCCGCAGCATAGAAAGCGAGTTGCGAATCTCTTCCAGAAGTAGAGATGGCCGACTGCTTGAGAGCAAGGTTTACCAAACTCGTAGCTATGAGTAAGAGAGTACCAGTAATAACCATAGCGATAAATATAGTAATACCCCTGTTTCTTTGTAAATTGTTAATTGTTGATTGTGACTTTTCCATATTATTGCCAGTTGAAGAGATTCTCTCTCGCCTTAAATTGTCTACTTACTGTCCCCTTAGCCCAGTCCACGGTCACCGTCACCGCGACCTCATGGTCGTTAATAGAGGTAAGTATTATCTCTCTTCTAAACTTAGTTACAGGCCAAGCGCCATTCAACCCATAGAATCCCGTAGTAGGATCCTGGCGAAGCACCGGACAACTTCCTATAGCAGAGCATCTAGCGAGAGTTACCGTCACGCCGTCGGCCGTGCAAGCATTGCCGAAGTAACACGGATCACTCGAACTTACTGAGACTCCGTAGAGCCAGTTCCTACTTGAGAGATGATTCTCATCACGGATATTACGAATTTGTTCGAATCCTTCCTGTGCAAGGTAGAAGGCGATAATCTGATCTTTAGAAAAGGTGTATGAAGAAAGTCCAGACTGTACTGCAGCCATAGCACCGGTAATAGCTGCCACTAAAATAGCGATAGCCACCAAACTTTCTATAACAGTGAATCCTTTTTTACTTCTCATATATCAAGTATGCGTTGTGAGACCAGTGTCTGCAAAGTAAAGTCCGTTCGACTCTTCCCTGCTCCAGAGTGACCCTTAATACGAATGGTTACCTTGGGCTGAAGAGTATTAGTATTCCCTGCTCCTAATACGTAGAAGCCCATATCATCTATCACCAGTTCCGGTGCAGTAACAGGGACGAAGATTCCTGAGGTCCCAACCTGCTTCTCTAGAGCACCGGCATTTAAGCGATACGTAATCTGAGATCCATCGCTCGCGAGGAAGCTAAGAGAGGTATCACCTGAAGCGCAGTTTACAGGTAGAGTTACGTCACCTCCGCCACAATGGTACTTTGTACCGAAACGCACTTCTTTAGAAAGACTCTCCACAGCGAGGTTCAAGTTACTCATCACGGTCTTAAGCGAGCGCGACTTCCTATTAGCATCGAAGATACCTACGATTGAACCCATACTGATAACCATAATGATCGCGAATATAGATACCGCGGTCATGAGTTCTATGAGAGTGAAGCCTTTCTTCTTAAACATTTTATTGGATAGATATTTGCCCCGTTGAGTACACTGTCACTGACTTCGTAAGGCCGCTTGGGCTCTTGAGATTTATCTTAAGCCCTTTTGTACCAGCTGGATTATACGGAACGGCAGAGGTGTTGAAGAAGTAGAATCGGGCTGTCGGATCAGGTCTTGCGAAAGTGATCTCCGCCTTCCCCACTGTGCCACACTCATCTGCTCCAACATTCTTAATGATACAGAATGAATCAATGTAGTTACCACGAAGAATGCTAATCTTCTCTAAACATTCTGAACTTGCTCCAGTAGGGCAAGACTGGTCTCCGTCGTAGTACCGGCTAGCATTCCTGTCGATGAAGCTTACGTAAATCTTATTAGATTCAGTAAGAGTGAAGTCGAGTCCATAACCGGAGGAGAAGTCGTTTGACCCAGTAGTACGCTCCTTAACGGCAATGCCGTATGCCTGTGCTTGCGAGAGGTTAAGACCAATCTCATCAGCAAGGTTGGTAAGAGCGGCCACTTCGGTATAGTTCCTCTGGCCCAAGATGACAACACTAAGCATCATGACCATGATGCCTAAGGTAACGAGCATCTCTATAAGAGTGAATCCTTTCTTATCTTTAAAAAGATAGAACATGTAAGAGATCTAGATTGAATATGAGAGCAAGCCACGCACCTAAGATTAAGAATGGTCCGAAGGGAATCTCACTCTTCATTGTAATCTTTTTAGAACCTCTTAACAAAAGGATAAGTAACAGACCGAACCCTGCTCCAATCCAGAAACCAAGGATAATAGCGGAGAATCCATGTGCCGCACCCAAGAGAAGCCCGATAGAGAGTACCAGCTTCGCATCGCCGAAGCCCATGGCTCTCCCACGACTTATGAGCCATACCAAACCGAAAAAGACAAAGAGGATAGGACCAGCGAGCCAGTCTAGTAGCGTACCCCCAAACAATAAACGATAAACAATAGACAATATGATAAGGGAGTAAACCAGACGATCAGGAATAATTTTATGTCTCAAATCATATATAAGCACTACGATGTAAATGCAGAAAGCCAGAATCAAAAATATTTTGTTGTAAATTGTATATTGTAAATTGTATATTGATAGAAATATTAACGCAGTTAATATTTCTATCAGCGGATACTGCCAACTAATCTTACTCTGACACTTAAAGCACTTGCCCTTAAGTACGAAGAAACTAAGAACTGGCACTAGTTCATACCACTTAAGATGCTTACCACAATGCGGGCAGAAGGAGCGCCCACCTAAGGAAAGTCCTGAGTTGAAACGCAGCCCCACTACATTGAGGAAGCTGCCGATAATGGCTCCGAATACTAAAAGGATGACCGTAGTCATCCTTTTAGTATAACAAACTGTTGTGTTACTTAGTCGCAGAGAGTATCCCCATCGGCAAGTGTGACATCAATCTTCTTAGAATTGCCGGTCGAGTCTACACACCAAGCGGAACCATCGTTCGCTCCTGGTAAGAGAGCAGAGACTGCATATGCAGAACCATCAGTATGACACGAGAGTGTTGCTCCAACAGGATAATTACTCTGATCTGTATACCTCGCTACTCCTGAAGCCGTGTCGGAGAAGAAGTCTCCACTGCAAGTATCGGAACCGGTAGTGCCGTAGTGTCCATTGCTGTCGTAGTAGTTCTCTGAAGCACCTCTTAGTCCAGAAATCTGTGACTTCACCTTAGCATCCTGGCCCTTGCCTCGCGCTGTGTTGAGAGAAGCGAGGACTATAGATGAGAGAATACCGATGATAGCAATGACAACCAGAAGCTCGATGAGGGTAAACCCATTATGCTTCCTCCACATCTTTCAGTAGATTACGGGCAAGTAACGGCTACGAGAGCTGTAGTATCGGAGATAGCCTTAGACTTACCAGTACTATCTACACACCATGCGTTGTTAGTACCTTCTGCCACAATCAATGAAGTTGCTACAGAGTAACCACCAGTTGAACCAGTAGTAGCGTAGCACTTCTCAGTCACACCGTTTGGCATACCATCCAAGTAACTTCGGACGCCAGTATCTGCAAGCAATGTAGCTGCTACAGAAGCGCAGGCAGTACCAGTTACAGCTGTAGTGGCATAACTCTGATTTGTATCGTAGTAAATCTCAGCAGCACCACGAAGACCTGCCATCTGTGCCTTAACCTTCGCGTTCTGACCCTTGCTGCGGGCAGTATTAAGTGAAGCGAGCACAACCGATGAGAGGATACCGATGATGGCGATAACCACCAAGAGCTCGATGAGGGTAAAACCTTTATTTTTACTAATCATTTGTTCTTACTAATTTCTATACCTGATAAATCACCTTTTACGAGTGAATAACAATATTATAGCGCTTTATTGGGAAGCCTTTATGCTCAATGTGGATAACTTATACACTTAGGCCCCAATGAGATAATCTAGAGAGAATGACTAACTAGCGGTGGAACTGGAGCAACAGGAGCTACTATGACGGGAGTTGCAGGGGTGTCAGTGGATTCGTCTGGTGCTTGCTTGTTTTCAGGAAAAGCCTGGTCAATATCATACTCAGTTAAGCCATTAAATCTATTCTTCTGGCATAGAATGTATATAAGACCAACAATAGCTCTTTTCGTTTGCTCGGAAGTATTGGATGGAGTATTGATAACTTGGTATAGATGCCTTACCTCCTTCCTTATCTCTTCATCATCGTGGAATATAATGGAGACCTTGTTCAGAGATCTACGGAAATCTGGAGATGCCAAGTCACCACGATAAGTCATGAGATCCCTTATAGCCTCAGCCTTTACCCTATTCTTCTCTCCATTACTACCCACAAACCATAAAACAAGACCTACAACCAGAGGTGATACTAAAGCTGTTAGAAATAAATTCACTAGCTCTGGCATAGAGGAGGACATTTTATTTTAAAGGGGCTTTACAGGTATAGGGATTGCACCCGGCTTCTCTCCTATAAGAGGATTGTAGAGATCATGCAAGAAAGCTTCCACCCCAACCATCTGGTCTTCCTTTAAGACCCCGTTAACGGCTACCCAAGAGACTTTCAAAGGACCATTCTTTGAGTAAGCTGTAATCAAGGGGTTCTCCCTGAGTTTTCTTAGCTGATCAGCCAAGACACCACTTCCAATTTTTATCACTCTAGAAGTAGGTGATGATACGTACCAAACCATATATACCCCCTTCTTGTCCTTAAAGTAGGGGGCGCTTAAATCCAATCTAAGTAAATCGAACCACTCTTGATTTTGGGGGTTCTTATTCCATACGACCGGGAGAATAGTTGGTGGCATTGGCCTTTTACTCTATTATATCTGGATAGTGAAAAAACCTCAATTCTTCCTTATGTTACGAACTGTAATAAAGTTCTTTCGCCAAGATAACATGAGTCATTCTTCCCACTGATCTTATAGGGTCAGTTTATAGAATCAATAAACTAAACAGCCACAGGAGTACCAGGGTAAGAAGTAACTCCTTTGCCACAGTCTTGGCTAATCTATTTTTTGTTAAAAACTCTTTCACAACTTAAGTTATCCCTCACTTAGGCCCCAGCGGAGTTGGCGATGTCGTAGATAGGGATAAGGACTGAGGCAAGGAGAATACCCACTCCAAGGCCCAGAAGCACGATCATCACAGGCTCAATAAGGCTCACTATGGTGTCGACTGCATTGATCACATCTCTCTGGTAGAAGCGGGCCATGGTCTTGAAGATACTTCCCAGTTCTCCTGTCTCCTCACCCACCCTAATCATCTGGCACAACATGCTAGGAATCTCTTTATGCTCGGAGAGTGACTGCGACAAGGACTGCCCGCCACGCACTGCGACCAAGCTCTCATTCAATGCCTTAGCATATACCTCATTCCCCACCACACTTGAAGTCACTTCGAGAGCCTTAACCATAGGAATACCGGAGAAGACCATGGTATTCATATTGTCAGCAATGATAGAGAGGTAGAGCTTCTGATATAAGTTGCCGATGAATGGCACTTCAAGCTTGAAACGGGCTAGAGCAGAAGCTCCTTCGACTGTGCGAGTGTATCGTATGACAAAGAAGACTAGTACAACCAGCGCCACGAGGAGAAGGATACCGTAATCTACAAAGAATTTACTCACACCGAAGACGATTCGAGTATAAATAGGGATTTGTTGTCCAGAATCAAGGATAATGCCACTAATCTTAGGGATAATGAAGGTAAACATGAGGATCATGACCGCAATAAAGACTGAGATCACGAAGGCAGGGTAAATCAAGGCGTTCTTAGCCTTAGAAGTGACTTCGTAACTCCTATCGAGGTGATCCGCAAGGTAGGAGAAGGTCTCATTGAGCTTACCCGTCTCTTCTCCTGACTTAACCATGTTGACGTAAAAGTCAGAGAAGATTTGTGGATGTTTACTCAAGGCCTTAGAGATGGGGCTACCAGACTGGATATCGTTGGCTACTTGCTCTAGGCTCTTCTTCAGAACCTTGTTCTCAACTTCAGCACCCAGGAGGGTGAATATTTTTAAAGCGGAAACTTGAGCCTCAAAGAGAGTGGCCATCTGTCTTGAGAGGATGACCACCTCCTTGTTCGACACTCCAGAGCCGAAGGAGAAGGAGGAAAGCCAAGAGACCTTCTCGTCTGGTTCAATGTTCATAATGATGAGCCCCCTCTTCTGGAGTGACCCGATAGCCACGTCCAAGGACACCGCTTCAATAGTACCGTTGGTATTCTTGCCCGTATTCTCTAGTGCTTGGTATTTAAATAGCATGTGGATTAGAGCATGTGCTCAAGACTCTTAGGGTTAAGAGAATATTTATAAGCATTCTCAGCTGTAATCTCTCCCTTCCTCACGAGCTCTGCGAGTGAGCGGTTGAGGTCAATCATACCCTCCTCGGAACTTGTTTCTACCACTGAGGAGAGTTCGTGAGTACGCTTCTCTCTTATAAGATTTGCAGTGGCGTTGTTGTTGATCAAGAGTTCGTACGCTGGGATAAGCCCGCCGGAAATTCTAGGAATAAGTCTCTGGGAGAAGATGCCAAGGAGCGAGCTCGCAAGTTGTATACGAATCTGTGCTTGCTGATCTGAGGGGAAGGAGTCGATGATACGGTCGACAGTTTGCCCAGCGTTATTAGTATGCAAGGTTGAAAGCACTAAGTGCCCAGTCTCCGCGGCAGTTACTGCGGTGGAAATTGTTTCTGGATCACGCATCTCACCAATCATCACAATATCTGCATCTTGGCGGAAAACTCCTTGTAGCGCTGAGCGGAAGTCGCGAGTATCTACCTTCACCTCGCGTTGATCAATGATAGCCTTCTGCGGAGTGAAGATGTATTCAATAGGATCTTCAATAGTGATGATGTGCTCCAAGCGCTCTCTATTGATAGTCTCAATCATAGTAGCGAGAGTAGTCGACTTCCCCACTCCCACAGGTCCCACCACGAGGAAGAAGCCTTGTTGGCGACGGGCAAATGTTTCAAGAATTGGTGGAAGTCCAAGCTCTTCGAAGCTCTGCACTCTCTCAGGCACAAGTCTCATGGCCATACTTATCCTGCCAAGGGTGATGAAGGCATTGCATCGGAAGCGTCTATTGCCAGATGAAGTAGGTGCTGCACTAGCATGACTATAGGCGAAGTTGGTTTCGCTGTTCTCCTCGAACTCTTTCTTAGTATGAGGAGTGAGTAAGAGGGCCAGGAAGCCTTCCATATCTGCCTTGGTAAGCACAGCCATCTTAGTAAGTGGGATGAGGAAGCCAGATACGCGGATAACTGGTGGGCGGCCCTCAGCCAAGTGGAGGTCAGAAGCTCGCTCCTTCACTACTACCTCGACTAGCTCGTTTAAAATTGTTTCTGCTGGAGTAGCCATATCACTTTTTCCCC
>JAIFWL010000080.1 GCA_019661845.1 Candidatus Parcubacteria bacterium | reverse complement strand
GGGGGTCACTCTAGAGAAGGTGGATGACAAGACAGTAGCCTTCCACTTGAAGAGGGCTTACGCACCCTTCATCTACAACCTAGCTACCGGTATTCTTCCTCGCCACATTTGGAAAAATGTTTCTAACGAGGAATTCCCTTTCAGTCAGTACAACACTCTGCCAGTAGGTTCAGGTCCTTATAAGATCACTAAGGTAGAGCAGAACCAGGGCGGCATCCCGGACTACTATGAACTCTCCCCTTTTAAGGATGGTATGGAGCGTGAGGCTTATGTGAGGAAACTCCTTTTCCGTTTCTACACTAGTGAGGTCTCTCTTATAGATGCTTATAACCAAGGTGAGGTGCAGAGCTTGGGAGGTATTTCTCCAGAGAGTATGAAGGATTTGAAGACCAATGATGCCAATGTTATCCACTCCCCATTGCCGCGAATCTTCGCAGTCTTCTTCAACGAGAGTCATTCTAAAGTTTTATTAAACAAGGAAGTGCGTCAGGCTCTCGACCTCGTGAGTCCTAAGGAAGAGATTGTAGACGAAGTTCTAGATGGATTCGGTACTCCTATAGATGGTCCCTTGCCTGCTGGACTCTACCACTCCGATACTCAGAGCGTAGCTACTAGTTCCAAGGAAGTGAGGTTGGCAGAAGCTAAGAAGCTTCTCACTGATGCAGGATGGACTGCTAATCCAGAGACAGGCATACTTGAAAAGAAATCCAAATCTGATACAATCTCTTTGTCGTTTTCTATCTCTACTGGTGATGCTCCCGAGTTACGAGCCGTGGCTGACAAGCTGCGCGAAGCATGGGGGCAGTTGGGTGCCAAGATCGACGTCTTGGTGTTTGAAACCGGAGATTTGAATCAAAACGTCATTCGTCCGAGACAGTTCGATGCTCTACTCTTCGGCGAGGTGGTGAGTCGTGGAGATGTGTACCCCTTCTGGCATTCTTCACAAAGGAATGATCCAGGGCTCAACATCTCTCTCTACGCCAACCCTAAGGTAGACAAGGCCCTTGAAGAGCTGAGGAGTACAACAGACCAAGAGGTTATCAATAAGGATTACGAGGTCTTAAATAGTGAGATCAGGAAGGATATCCCTGCGGTCTTCCTGTACACTCCGAGCTTCGTCTACGTTGTGCCTAAGTCTGTGAAGGATCTCACTCTGGGCCCACTCGCTGTACCCCAAGATCGTTTCCTCGGTATCCGTGACTGGTACATTGAGACAGACAAAGTTTGGGGAATCTTCTTGAACTAATTGAAAATTGATAATTCTAAATTGAAAATTAAATAAAAATGCCTCCTACAAAATTTTCCCACTCTCTTAGGCAGAAGAGTATGCGCCGAAGGAGTAATACTCCCATCCCTGCTAAGAAGCCTCACGACATCATCCCTCCTCTTGGGGACAGTCTTCGTGTTGTACCTCTAGGTGGAGTTGAGGAGATCGGCAAGAACATGATGGTTATCGAATACAAGAATGACATCATCATCATCGATGCTGGAATCCAGTTCACTGATGCTGAGACTCCGGGAGTGGACTACATTCTGCCAAATATCAAATACTTAGAGGAGCGCAAGGATCGCATTCGAGCTCTGGTTATAACTCACGGCCACTTGGACCACATTGGTGGTATTCCCTACCTCATCACTCGACTAGGTAATCCTCCCATTTATACACGAGAGTTCGGAGCACTCCTCATCAAGAAGCGCCAAGACGAGTTCCCTCATCTTCCTCCTCTCAATATCCGCATAGTGGAGTCTAGTGACAAGTCCATCCCTC
>JAIFWL010000016.1 GCA_019661845.1 Candidatus Parcubacteria bacterium | reverse complement strand
GGGGGAAGCTCATCACCAACTCTCTAGAGAAGGCGCAGGAGAAGATCGAGGGTTTCAACTTCGATTCGAGGAAGCATATTCTAGAGTTCGATGATGTTTTAAACTTCCAACGCAATATTATCTATAGTAAGAGAAGGGAAGTGCTCACCGGCGATGAGGAGAGTGTTCGCAATTATCTCAATGGCTTAGCCGAAATACTGGAACCAGAAGAATTCCAGAAGTTAGAAGGGAAACTTACTAAGGATACTGCTCTAGAACCAATCGTGCTTGAGGCCTTGCGTCGCATTATTCTTCAGACCATAGACCTCTTCTGGGTGGACCACTTGGAGATGATGGAGTACTTGAGGAGTAGTGTGAACTTGCGCGCTTATGGTCAGCGTGACCCTCTGGTTGAGTATAAGAAAGATGGTTTGAGATTCTTCCGCGACATGGAGGCTTCCATCGGTAGGCAAGTGGCGGAATTTATTATTTCACTAGACTTCTCTACTCTCACGAACTTCCGCCCAGCTCCTATTGAGGTAGAGGCTACAGCTCTGTCCGATAGTGATAGGGTCACCACAGATGATGGTCTAAAGATTGGAAGGAATGATCAGTGCCCGTGTGGTAGTGGCAAGAAGTGGAAGAAGTGCGGCATGCTCAATACCGAAGAACATCAAAGGTTAATACTAGAGAAGAAGTAAACATATGAGTGAGACCGCAAGCTTTATTAAAGTAGCGCAGGACGTTGTCCTAGAACCAAGCTTCCACGGAGCCTTATCACTCCTTGGCCTCTCATTCGTGAATGATGTGGTGGGTATTTTCCCCTTTGCCTTAGCGCTTGCTGGGCAGCTCTTCTTCCTTAAGGAAGCCTTCACCCTTGCTCTGTCGATGAAGCTCCTAGTCTTCGTCGCTATACCTGTCGGCATTGGTAGCTCCTTCGGATCTATTCCTTTATACCTCATAGCTTATTTCGGAGGTAAGCCTGCTATTAATAAACTTCAGAAGTATGTCAAATTCTCTTGGAAAGATATTGAGAGGGTCCAACAAACCTTCAAAGGCACTTGGTACGATGAAGTAATCTTCCTACTCCTCCGATGTGTGCCGGTACTACCTTCGATGCCACTTGATGTTGCAGCAGGGATATTCAGGATGTCATTTATGCCCTTCTTCGTCTTAACTGTGGCAGGCTCTATAGTAAGGATGATGCTCACCCTCTTAGTAGTAGGCTTGGGGATGCATGGCTTGTCGCAATTTTAATCCTTTAGGCATATAATCAAAATTGCTATGAAAAAATTACTTTGGATAGTTATCGTTTTATTGCTGATTGGTGGGGTGGTATGGCTAGCGAAGACTCCTGGTAAGCCCGGTAAGCTAGATAGCTTTGCTACTTGTATCAAGGATAGTGGGGCCTTGTTCTACGGAGCCTTCTGGTGCCCACACTGCCAGAATCAGAAGGCCATGTTCGGCAAGTCTGCCAAACTCCTTCCTTATATAGAGTGTTCGACCCCAGACGGTAATGGCCAGTTACAAACTTGTACTGATGCTGGGGTGAGTGGTTACCCTACGTGGAAATTCCCTGATGGCACGGTAGAAACTGGAGAGGTGGCTCTCGCTCGCTTGGGAGAACTTACTAAGTGTGAGTTACCGCAATAATTAATATGACTCATCTCATTCAAACTGCTCTGCCTTACATAGTCGTCGCTTCACATGTATTACTCGTAATCCTATTCTTTGCTGCAATCTCTCACAAGAGTTGGGGGAAGGACATTACCCACTTCATAGGTAAACACGCTCTTCTACTCGGATCACTAATTGCTTTAGGCGCTGTTTCAGGGAGTCTCTTCTACTCAGAAATAGTAAAGTACGAACCATGTACACTTTGCTGGTGGCAAAGAATATTTATTTATTCACAACTACCAATCTTTCTAGTGGCTTTGAAGAAGAAAGATCGCTCAGTTTTCACTTACTCATTAATCCTCTCAATCTTGGCTGGTATCCTGGCCCTATACCAATCCTATGTGTATATGGGGGGAACATCAATCCTTCCTTGTACAGCCTTGGGTGGCGCATGCTCGAAGAATTATGTCATGGAGTTTGGTTACATCTCAATTCCTTCTATGTCTCTAACTGTTGTGTTGTATTTCCTAATCATCGGCTGGTTCAACCGTCTGTATAAGCATGAAAATAGTCACTCATAGCGGCATCTTCCATGCCGATGACGTTTTCGCTGTGGCAACCTTGTTGCTCAAATTTCCTGATGCAGAAGTGGTAAGAAGTAGGAAGAAGGAGGACATAGAAAGTGCTGACATTGTTGTAGATGTAGGTCTCCAGTATGAGCCCGAGAAGTTGAAATTCGATCATCACCAACATGCTGGTGCTGGAGTGAGAGCCAATGGCATCCCTTATGCTTCCTTCGGCCTAGTGTGGAAGAAGTTTGGTGAAGAGCTTTGTGGAGGAGTGGAAGAGGCAAGAATTATCGAAGAGAAGCTAGCCATGGCAATAGATGCCCCAGATAATGGAGTATCTATATACGAGCCTGTTTTCGGAGATGTGAGGCCGTATACCATTATTGATTTCTTGTACTCATATATTCTTAACGGTTATACGGGAGAGAAGTACTTGTACGAAACATTTATGAAATTGATGACTGTAGCGAAGGATCTATTGGAGCGAGAGATACAGAAAGCGCAAGAAAGAGTTTCAGGGATGAAGAAAGTTATAGAAATAGTTGAAGATAGCCAGAATAAAAATATTATAGTCTTGGAACAAGACTTGCCATGGGAGCCAATTCTCGTGCCAATACCAGAGGCTTATTATGTAGTCTATCTGCGTCGAGAAGGGAATTGGGGAGTAAAGGGTGTCCCCGTATCTACAAAAAGTTTTATTAGGAAGAAGCTTCTACCTGAAGCCTGGGCAGGTAAAAATGGTGAAGAATTGCAAAGTATTACTGGGGTGAAAGATGCTGTCTTCTGCCACAAAGATAGGTTTATAGCTGCAGCAGAAAGTAAGGAAGGTGCTATGAAGCTTGCGGAAATTGCTTTAAACGCATAAGCTAGGCAGATGTTTATAGATGAGATCTCTCTACATTTGAAAGCCGGTCGCGGTGGCGACGGAGTGGTACGCTGGAGGCATGAGAAGGGCAAGGACTCCGCTGGTCCCTCTGGTGGCAATGGCGGCAAGGGGGGTGACGTGTATGCCATTGGCGTGCGTGACATTGGCGTACTCGCGAGTTACAGGAATGTAAAAGTTTTTGAAGCGGGTCGTGGCGAAGATGGTTTCCGTGATACCAAGCAGGGTGGAGAGGGAAGTGATATAGAAATAAAATTTCCTATAGGTTCAAGGATTAAGAATCTTGAATCAGGATTCACCATTGATCTGATAAATGACGGAGAGAAAGTTTTATTACTCAAGGGTGGTCGTGGTGGGTTAGGCAATGAACATTTCAAAAGTTCAACCAATGTAAGTCCCAAGGAATCAACAGAGGGAGAAATGGGAGAGGAAGCAGATTTCGACGTAGAGCTCCTCCTTATCGTTGATCTGGGGCTCATCGGTCTTCCTAACGCTGGTAAATCTACTCTACTCAATACCCTTACTAAGGCTAAGGCCAAGGTGGGGGACTTTCCCTTTACTACCCTTGAACCTAACCTCGGGAGTCATTATGGCCTTATTCTAGCGGATATTCCTGGACTTATAGAGGGCGCTTCCGAGGGCAAGGGCCTGGGGCACAAGTTCTTGAGACATATTGAGCGTACGAAGGCCTTAATCCATTGCATTTCTTCTGAAGCGGAGGATCCTGTGGCTACTTATGAAATTGTTCGAAAAGAGCTTCTGCTTTACAATAAAGCTATAACTAATAAGCCAGAGGTGGTGGTCCTAACCAAGACAGATATGATTTCTGAAGCTGAGAAGGTCAATAAGCTAGAACTCTTGAAGAGAGTAAATAAAAATGTTTTCGCCCTATCTATTCTTGATGATGAATCAGTAAGGACTTTCGGAGAGTATCTCACTCAAAACTTTGTATAAATGAGCGAATATAAACTCACAGTCGGTCTCGAGATCCACGCGGAACTCAATACTAAGACCAAGATGTTTTGCGACTCGAGGAACGATGCTGATGAGAAGCGTCCTAATGTAAACATCTGCCCAGTATGCCTAGGCTATCCCGGTACTCTACCAGTGATTAATAAAGAGGCAGTAAGCTCAGTCCTCAGGTTAGGTGTCGCAGTAAATGGCGAACTTGCAGACTACACAGAGTTTGATCGCAAGAACTATTTCTACCCAGATATCCCTAAGGGGTATCAGATTAGTCAGTATAAATTTCCTCTAGTTCAGGGTGGCCAATTAGCAGGGGTAAAGATTACCCGCATACACTTAGAGGAAGATACTGCTAAGTCAACTCATGCAGGTGACGGGAGCTTGCTCGACTTCAACCGTGCCGGTGTGCCTCTTATGGAGCTTGTGACAGAGCCAGTTATTCATGATGCAGGAACTGCAGCAAAATTCGCCAAGGAACTTCAACTCACTCTAACTTACCTCGGCATTGCTCACGCCAATATGGAGAAGGGGGAGATGCGTGTCGAGGCCAATATCTCTGTTTCCAAGGGGGAAAAGCTTGGTACTAAGGTAGAAGTAAAGAATTTGAATTCCTTTAAGGCTGTAGAGAAGGCTATCCAATATGAATACGAAAGACAGATATCTCTCTTAGATAGGGGAGAGGGGGTAGTGCAAGAAACTCGTGGTTGGGATGAGAATAAGTCAGAAACATTCTCTCAGAGGAAGAAGGAAGAGTCACATGACTATAGATATTTCGGAGATCCAGATTTACCGAAACTCTTCGTAAGTGAGATAGAGGGGTTCGATAAAGAAACTCTTAAGAAGAGTCTACCCGAACTCCCAGAAGAGAAGCGGGCTCGATACCGAGCCTCTTTCGAGCTCAAAGAGGAGGACATAGAGATATATGTTCAGGCCAAGGAATGGGGGAATCTTATCGAGGAAACAGCAGCAATCTTAAGAGATGTCAAGATGACCCAACTTGCTTCAAACTATATAACCAGTGATCTTAAGGAAGTGATCAATGCAGAGTCTCTGGCAGAAGTTATCAAGATGATTTCTCTTGGAGAGATTTCCTCAAGAGGTGCAAAAGATATTTTAAAAATTATTCAGACTGATGGAGGAGATGTAAGGAAGATTGCAGAAGATAAAAATTTGTTACAACTTAGCGATAGGGAAGAGTTGAAGAAGATCGTTGACGAAGTTTTAAGTGAGAAGAAAGATGCTCCAATAAATTTCCTAGTTGGCCAGGCAATGAAGAAGAGTGGTGGCAGAGCCAATCCAGTAGTACTTCAAGAACTATTCCTCGAGGTGCTTAATAGTTAGCTTCTTAATAAGTTTCTTCGCATTACTTCTATTTGTGCCCCCTTCAATATCTTGAATTATGTGTTCTAACGCAGAGAGCTTATAAACCCTGTAATTATTCATTGGATGTCTGTGAGCAGGAAACTTACCACTCTTGTCCCAATTACGTAAGGTGAGTGCTGATACTCCTAAAATCTCTGAAGCCTCTTTAATAGAGAAATATATTTCTTTCATAGTGATAACTTACCTAAACATTAATAATCATTCATATCTAATATTATAAGTCTTTGTATTATCTATCAAGGTATAGTGGGGATAAGAAATTTAATGTTGAGGACTAAGCCTTAGGCAGTAGGTAAAATAGCCTTATTGCTACGTAAATCACTACGTAATTTTATTAAAGAAAAATTAACTCTTTTTAGAAGGGAATTAAGGAAAATTTTTAAGATTTTTGTTGTCCCCATTTTTGTTAGATTTTGCTATCAGTTTAGAGTGCCGAGATTTATAATTTATGTTGATGACATTAGCTATTTTCACAGAAGGCAAAGAATATATCTCGGCTAGCCGAGCATCTGAAAAGAGTGGATATACTGGTGATTACATTGGCCAGCTCTGTCGAGGTAAAAAAATTCCTGGAAAACTCATCGGTAAGACATGGTACGTTGAGCTTCCAGCTCTTCTTGAATACAAGAAAAATCGTAAATTGGGAAGAGGGGTAAAAATTGATGAGGAGATGGAAGCAGAGCTTCCTAGAGCTATCTTCCTAGAACCTCAACTCTCAACCGTTGATGATCGACCACTCTTACCTCAGCTTTCTAAGAATATTCAAAACGTAGAAATTCCATCTACATCAAAAATATCTAAGCGCCCAGTTGTACTTGCTCTCACCATCGCAATTGTATTCACTCTTAGTGGATTCAGCTTTTTTAAAAATTACTCCAGTTTGATTCCTAATACTTTAAGCACTACACAAGTAGCAACTGTTTCCTGGTTTGAAAATATTCTCGATACAAATAATTTCCTAGTTAAGGGTTGGAATGGTTTGAAAGATTTAGCATTCAAAAATATTTTCCTTGCATCTCGACCTGTTGATCTCGCCGAAGCTCCAGTCATGGAAGAAGATACTGAGTTGGCATTAACGGAAACTGGCGACACAGTAAGCAGCATCGCTTTGAGGAGTGACTTGAAGTCAGAGCTCGAGAGCTACATTGATGCCCGCCTTTCCAAGGTAAGCCCAGTGGTGGTTTACCAGTCAGGCCCAACTCTAGACACCGAACTTCTACGAAGTGAGATTCGTACCCAAGTTCTCTTGGCTGATACTCGCCCAACTGTCACTCGTCAGAGCTCGAGTGACATCGATCATCTCTCATCAGCTATTTCTAAGCTCACTAGAAATCTCAATGTCTCAGAGACCTTCACCGGAGTTGGGCTCTCTGCATGTGATGCCACTTCAGGAAAGCTCTTATGGAGTGATGGAGTATTCTACTGCGGCACTGACTCTGGAGGTTCTGGAACAGGTATTACCAATCTTGGCGCACAGTACTCCACTTCACAGAATGGGGCCACACAAACTCTAGCTACCTCAACTCCTGATGCAAACATTCGCCTCACTATCACCTCAAGTGGGGATACGCATCTCTTCACACCATCATGGTTCGGTACTCTTGCTGACTCACGTGTAGCAGATGATCTAACTATTTCTGGGGGCACAATCAACGGCACTCCTATCGGTGAAAGTTCTGCTTCTACAGCGATCTTCACACGCTCCACTTCTACATCCGCAACTTCTACCAACTTGTTTGCGACGACGGCATCTACAACGAACTTGTCCGTAGGAAGTTCACTTACTCTCTTCGGCACAACTGGCGTAGCTTTATCCGATTTCTGTGTGGGCATCACTGGTTCAGTAGGTCTCTGTGATGGCGTAGATGATTCTGGCTCAGGAAGTACATTCCCCTTCACCGTTCAATCTTGGGGAGTTTCTACCACCACCACTCTCGGCCTCCTAAACGGCTTCATCTCCACCGCTTCATCAACCTTCACCGGAGGATTCATTGCAAATCGTTCTACGACGACAGATGCAACTTCTACCAACCTTTTCTCCACCACCGGCAACTTCACCGACCTCTGCATCTCTGGAGATTGCCAAACTTCTTGGCCAAGTGGTACTGGGAGTGATTTCCCATTCACCGTTCAATCTTGGGGAGTTTCTACCACCACCACTCTCGGCCTCCTAAACGGCTTCATCTCAACCGCTTCATCAACCTTCACCGGAGGATTCATTGCAAATCGTTCTACGACGACAGATGCAACTTCTACCAACTTGTTTGCGACGACGGCGAGCTCAACCAATCTCTTCTCTACCAGTTTCAACTTAGGTGCCGGCCGGGGCAATGGCTTGGTAGTAGATTCAAGTAGAAATGTGGGTGTCGGTACGGGGACCCCAAGCACTAGACTTGATGTGGGTGCTAATGGAAGTGCTAATGAAGTAGTTACTGTGAGGTCTAAAGGTTTTGCTGGGTTGGATCTCCAGTCAGATACTGATAACGATGGTAGTGAGACTGGTTCTCCTTACATTAAATTCGGCCAAGATGGATCTGCAGTATCAAGCCTACTCGGCTCTTTACAGAATGCAGGCTCAGCTCCAGACGGCACTTCATACACAAACACTCTTGCTAACGCCAGCTTCTTCGGGAGTATTGGAGCAACAGCCTTGCAGTTGGGTACGAATAGCACCGTCCGCTTTACCATCGACACCTCTGGCAACATCGGTATCGGTACAACCGCTCCTACAGGCAAACTTGAAGTTGTCGGCGACATTATTTCTAAAGGAACTTCTTGGACTGCACAGAGTGCAGCAGATGACAATGATACTTGGCTCGGTATTACCTACGGCAACGGTACATTCGTAGCAGTGGGAACTGGTGCGACTGGGGATCATGTTATGAGATCAAATGATGGTATTAATTGGGCCACGAGTACCGCAGCAGGAAATGACGATGATTGGAACGATGTTGCTTACGGCAACGGCCTTTTCGTAGCTGTAGGTTCCTCAGGTGATCGCGTCATGACCTCACCAGATGGAGTCACTTGGACGGTAAGAACCGCTTCCGGAGATGATGATAGTTGGCAAGGAATTACTTACGGCAACGGGCTCTTCGTCGCGGTAGGTGATGCGAATACACGCGTTATGACTTCCCCAGATGGTATTACCTGGACCAATGGAAGTGCAGCGGGGAACAATGATTCGTGGGCAGATATCACTTATGGCAATAACACATTCGTAGCAGTGGGAGGTTCAGGAGACCGCGTCATCACCTCACCAGACGGTGTTACTTGGACAGTTCAGAGTGCTGCTGGTAACGATGATGGTTGGCTCGGGGTCACTTATGGCAACGGCTTATTCGTAGCAGTAGGTGAGGGTGGTGGTGACTTCGTCATGACCTCTCCTACTGGAGTTACTTGGACCGCACGAAGTGCCGCAGGCAATAATGACTTGTGGTATGGAGTAACTTATGCACAGAACCTCTTCGTAGCAGTAGGATCATCTGGAGACAGAGTAATTACTTCACCAGATGGAGCCACTTGGACAGCTCGTACAGCAGCAGGTGATAACGACCAGTGGCTTGATGTGGCTTACGGTAATGGTGAGTTTGTTGCAGTAGGCCAGTCTGGTGACAGAGTGATGACATCGGGTAAAACTACTTCGAATAGTAATCTCGTTCGAGACATCTTCTATAACTCGACTTCAACCAATGCTACTTCAACAAACTTCTTTGCTACAAACTTATCTGCTACAAGCTTCACCATCACCAATCTTCTTGCCAATTCATCAACCACTCTCCAGAACTTCACTTTCATAAACGCTACTGGCACTTCTGCTACTACTACAAACTTATTCTCTACCACTGCATCCTCGACAAATCTTTTCTCCACTTCACTTAACACAGGCAGTATTACTGCTGGTCCTATAAACCTACTCACCATCTCTGGTACTGCTGGCTCCTCTCTCATAAGATCTGGCGCACATTCACTCACTTTAACTACAAGTGGTACCACAGTCGCAACTTTCCCATCGGGTACGATCACTATCGCGGATCTCGGTTCAACGCAAACATTTACGGGTGCAAAAATATTTGACTCCATTACTCGTTCAACTACCACCTCTGCTACTACAACTTCACTCTTTTCAACCACTGCAAGTTCTACAAACTTGTTCTCAAGCCTACTTACGGTTGGTGGGACAGGCTTAGTTGTAAACTCCAGTAGGAATGTTGGTATAGGGACTTCCAATCCATCAGATAAACTTGAGGTAGTAGGTGATATTGTTTCCAAAGGAACTTCATGGACCGCTCGAAGTGCTGCGGGAGATGATGATACCTGGGCCGGAGTAACTTACGGAAATGGGCTCTTTGTGGCGGTTGGTGGAGCAGGTGCAGGTTCCAATCACCTAATGACATCTTCAGACGGTATTAATTGGACTGCTGTCAGTGTTGCTGGAGAAGATGACACATGGAAATCAGTCATTTATGCTAATGGCACATTTGTGGTAGTAGGTAGCGGTGCTTCTGGAGACCATGTCATGACCTCATCAGATGGAGTTACGTGGACAGCTCGCACCGCGGCAGGAGACAATGACGTTTGGACTAGCATTACTTATGGCAAGGGACTCTTGGTGGCGGTAGGAGTTGTTAACGCTGGTTCTGATACAGTCATGACTTCTCCCGACGGTATTACTTGGACAGTAAGAAGTGCGGCTGGGAATAACGATGCTTGGCAAGAAGTTACTTACGGCAATGGCCTATTCGTGGCGGTTGGTAGTGCGGTTGGTGGTTCTGGTGATCGTGTTATGACTTCCCCAGATGGTATTACGTGGACTATAAGGAGTGCTGCAGGAGATGATGATTCTTGGACCGGTGTAACTTACGGCAATGGCCTATTCGTGGCGGTAGGCAATAGCGCCGGGGGAGTTGATACCGCTATGACCTCCCCAGATGGTACTAACTGGACTGTTAGAAGTGCCGCAGGTAATTGGTATCAAGTCACCTATGGTAATGGCCTATTCGTAACAGTAGGAGATTCAGGAGACCGTGTCATGACCTCACCAGACGGTATTAATTGGATCGCTCGAAGTGCTGCTGGAGATGATGATTCTTGGAGAAATGTCACTTATGGAAACGGCACATTTGTGGCAGTAGGAGATACTAATGATCGTGTCATGACATCTGGCAGGAATGAATTTAATTCAAAAGTTATTCAGAATATCTTCTTCAGCGCCACTTCAACTAATGCCACTTCTACTAACTTATTTGCAACCACTGCAAGTTCCACAAATCTCTTCGCTACTGCTATTAACGCCGGCAACATTACATCTACTGGTCTTGGTACTTTTACAAATCTTCTTGTTAATTCCTCCTCAACCCTCCAGAACTTCACATTCGTAAATGCTACTGGCACTTCGGCAACTACCACCAACTTCTTCGCAACCACTGCAAGTTCGACAAACCTATTCACATCTCTCCTCACTGTCGCAGGTAATGGCTTAGTAGTTACTTCAAATAGAGATGTGGGTATTGGCACCACCACTCCAGCTTCGAAGTTTGAAGTTACTCAAGTTACCTCGAGCGCTCAACTTAGGATTAGTCAGACGAGCACTGCCTACGGCACTCTATATGTAGACTCTTCAGGCGACCTTACCGCCGCAGCAACTGGGGGGCACATCCGCTTCAACAACGAGAACCTCTGGATCTGCTCCGGTGGTTCATGTAGCACTTCAGGTAAGCCAACGAGTGCAGATGAAGGTAACCTCATCCTTGAGAAGGCTATCTACTTCGACAACAACTTCAAGTTCGGCCAGAGCGGTGCGGCTGAAGTAACGATGTATGACACGGGGAGTAACGCAGTTCTCATCTTCGACGAAGGAACATGATGATTAATGAATTTAGAACCATTGTTAGGGGACTCATGTGGTGGGCTTCTATACTAATAGTATGTTCATTCGTATTCCTCCTGCCTTTAAAGAGCCACCAATCTCTCTCTGTATTAGTTTTTCAAGAGCTTAAAAGCAGATTCTTGCCAGAGGGAGTAGAGCTTGTAGTGACGAATCCTCTTAGCGCCTTTCTCGCAGAGATGACCATATCCGTAAGCCTAAGCTTCATCGTGAGTATGCCCTTCCTTATATATAGTATGGCTCGCTACCTCTCACCGGCGATGTTTGTACGAGAAAGGCGCTTGGTGAGGCGGATCCTTATCCCATCTATGATCCTATTCCTACTAGGATGTGCTTTCGCTTACTTCTTCATCATCCCTTCTACTTTTAAATTGCTTTACCCCTTCGCCAATGCTCTAGGTGCTCGGCCATTCTTCCTACTCGACGAATTTGTGACAACTATCATGACCTTTATGATTGCAACTGGGGTGTTGTTCCTCCTGCCTATATTTATGATCCTACTCTCATGGATTGGCTTAGTTTCTCACTATTTCTGGAAGGAAAATTGGCGGTACGCGCTCGTTTTGTTCCTTATCGTATCTGCTATAATTACTCCAGATGGCACTGGCATTACGATGCTAATGCTCACTCTCCCTTTCGTCATTTTATATGCGACAGGGAGTGTGGTGTCGAAAAGAATTGAAAATTATAAATTGAAAATTTAAAATTAAACATTATGTTCGGACTAGGACTACCAGAAATTGTAATAATCATCGCTGCGATCGCCATCCTCTTCTTCGGCGGTAAGAAGATTAGTGAACTGGGTCGAGGTATGGGCCGCTTCCACGGTGAGTACAAGAAGGGCAAGATGGATGTATCCCTTCCTC
>JAIFWL010000079.1 GCA_019661845.1 Candidatus Parcubacteria bacterium | reverse complement strand
GAGATTTTCTTATCCTGCCTACTTACTTTGTATCCTTTGGTCTTTAGTCCAATCTCATCGTTTGCTATCTTGGTTAACTCCAAGACGGAATACTGGACAGTCAAAGCTAAATCAAAGACTTTTCTTAATTGAGGGAATCTGACCTCATCAACCAAGATTTCTTCATGACCCTTGCCCCATTGTCTGGTGTTCTCATACCCAAGAGGAGCAATGCTGGGCCTATGACCATTTTCCGCTTTCTGCCTCATTCCTCTTTTAATGTGCTTAGCCAAATCTCTTGAGTATTGGGTGGCTACACCGAATTCCACAGAAGCCAAGAGAACATTATCATCGGGATACCAATCCCTATCAGATGCTTTGATGTTTTGGAGGATACCCTTTTGAAGCAGGTACTTAATCGTGCCTTCATCCACAGGATTTCTGGCCAATCTATCCATCTTCCAACACAAGATTCCATTTGCCTTTCCCTTATTTATCTCTTGAACCATTCTTTGAAACTCAGCTCTGACATAGGGTTCTTTGGCAGACTTGGTTTCCTCAAATACTCCCACGATTTTTAGCCCCTGCTTTTCCGCCAGTTCTCTCATCTCTAATTTCTGCGATTCAATGGATACAACCTTTTCCTCCTTATCCGACTTAGCCATAGAACGTCTGGCATACAGGAAATAACGTAGTTCTGAGTTTTTCATGTTGGTTTAATTATCCATTTCTACAGACTTTGTACACTCTCATTAGGCTTATAAACGACTTTTCCAGCTATTCTAGCCCGACTCATTAATCCGGCCTTCAACAACTCCTTAATGGCTTCTTTAATGGTTCTATCTCCCACCTTGGTTAGACTTGCGGTTGTCTGAATTAACTCTTGCCTAGATTTATCGCCACCTTCAATAATTTCCAGAATGGCATCTTTGGCCTGTTCTTTCTTTAGCTTCTGCTCTTCCAACTCTTCCCCGAATTCAATTCTTATCCCTTCCTCCCCGACATTGACCAATTTGACCGAGAATCCTTTTTCCGTTTCTCCTCTACGAGACTTTTCATGGTAGATGTTTATCTTTAACTCATTATCAACATTTTCCTTTTCTACCACCAAATGGGAATCATTTATTCCCGAGAATGCCGATGAACCTCTCATGCCCTGACTTCGATTCCCCTTAAAGAGTCCGTCTTTCCTGTGGTGATGAATGTAGAGAACGGTTGCTCCGAGTTTGGTTAGCTCTTGAACATTACTCATCACTGACTGGATTTCATCTGCACTATTCTCCGCCTTTGAGTGCATGGCTACGAATGGATCGAAGATGATCAACTTTATTTGATTCTTCACGACCAACTCTTTTAATTCCTCCAAATCCGCTTTGTTATCCAGCTTGAACCTTTCCTTGCTCAATAGTCTTATGGGAAGTGTTGGGTCAGTAGCCAGTTTTTTCCAACGTCTTCCATATTCCGACACTCCACTTTCTTCATCTACTATCAAGACTGCTCCTTGCTCTGTCTTGTAGAGACCAAACAAGGGGCTTCCCTTAGCCACACATTCTGCTATGTGCAAACTAACCCAACTTTTACCTGAACCAGGATGACCAGATAAAGCTGTGATTCCTTCTCTTGGAATCAACTTATCCACCAGAAACAACTCGGTCAAACCAGTCATTTCCATAGCTTCTTTTACCGACAACATTTTCCTTTCTCGGCTTACCACTGGATTCTTTTCTCCTTCCTTTCTTGCTAGAGATTCAAAGACACTACGCAACTCCTTTGGATGCATGGGTGGTTTGTTCTGCAAGTTCCAGTTCCTAAGCATGGATGGAATCTCCCTCC
>JAIFWL010000078.1 GCA_019661845.1 Candidatus Parcubacteria bacterium | reverse complement strand
GTGGGGGAGTCCTGAATCTGGATCAACGTCCTCTCCCGCGTCAAACCACGCATTCATATGTCTCCTTAGAGCATCATAATAGATAGAGGCTCTCACCCCCGCAGCCCTCCAGTTAGTCCTCCCGTACTGAAGATTCCCGTACATACAAGCCATAGCCCCCAGGATAGTGGCCGTCTCAGGCCAGAAGTGGTATGGAACCTTGTTGGACCCTATAATATCTTTAGGATTTGAAAGTTTAGTTTCCTCGATGAGGATATCATCTCTCATTTTACTTTCCTTCAACTTCATACCTCTCAAACAACTTCACCTTATTAGCCTCCAGAATCTCTTCAGTCGTAAACCCGAATAAATCCTGTAGCTTCCCCATATAATAGTAGACATCCCCCATCTCGACCATCAATTCATCCCGTCGATTCTTCGGTCGGTGGTAGAACATTTTTTTCAGCACATCAACGACTTCTCCTGCCTCTCCAGCCAACCCTAAGGCAGCATTCATAATCTCGTCCTTTACGTCCTCACACCGATTCGCATTATTCCAAGTCTCATTCACGACTTCTTTAATGTGTTTCTTGATTAGGTCAACCATAAGTACCCTCCTACTCAAAATTATTAACAATGTTCGCAATAAAGTCTACGACAGGAAGGACAGCCTCAATACTCTCACTCCAAAAATATAGGGGGAGATAGTGGAAGACATTCTTCGAGAACTCTCCTCTCTTCCCGACGGCGATGATGGGGATATGATTCGCTATCGCAATCCCCTGCTCCACGGCTTTCCCCTCCGACTTTGAGGAATTAATCAGAATCATCAACTTAGCCTTCTCAACCCCATCCCGGTCCATCTCAGCCTGTTTCCTGAGGAGGGCTGGAGTCCTCTCCACTTCATCGACATCTTCTATCTCCCACCACTTATGAGTGCAGACACATCCTATTGCTTCGAACTTCGACGCAATCTCAGGCATCAGGTGACGATCTGCCCAAGGTCCTGCTAAGTAAATTTCTAATCCCATTAATACAGCCCCCCATATTCTATACAATAATCATAACTATCGTGGTATCGATAGGAGACTTTTGGCTTTTTATAAACCCTCTCCCGATATCGATGGTTATTCCCACAGCACACCGGACAAGATGAGTAATGAGTCACATACCAATATTTCTTAGTCTTCGTAGGTTTAACCACCCATCCCTCCCAATATCATAAAGACCACCCTAGCTGCCAGCAACGTCCCGACAGACCCTAGAATAAAGCCTAAAAGGAACCCTAACAACCCAACACCTAACTTCTCCGGCTTAGTGATTATAGTATTCAACAAGCTCCCCTCCACACTCCAAAATATACTCTCTAGTCCTAGCGAACGCTGCTCCCCACCGTTCATTCTGCTCTTTCGTGGCAGTCGGAGCAACAAACCTCTTAATCCCGGCTTGGAGCATCTGTACGATACAACGATCACAACTCATGAACGGGTAGGTATAGAGAGTAGAGCCTTCTGGGATAGCTCGTGCAGCAAAGATGAGGGCGTTCACCTCACAATGCACAACCCTCGAATACTTCTCTTCCCTATTATTCCAGTTTTCATCAGCATCACTCATTCCCTGCGGGAACCCATTATACCCAGTCCCCACCACACTCCCATTCGGAGCTACGATCACAGCTCCCGTCTTAGTCGAGGGGTCTTTCGAGGCTGTCGAGCAGTATTGGGCCATCCCGAGGAAATAGAGGTCTTGTTTATCGGTCATTTTCTCATTCTCCATCCACATACATTACAGTAACCACAAGGATCTAGTTCATATACAATACACAAAGGACACTTTTGATGCCCCC
>JAIFWL010000077.1 GCA_019661845.1 Candidatus Parcubacteria bacterium | reverse complement strand
GGAAGAGGGACTTAGAACATTCTGCCGAGTCTCTTAAGGAACTTATTAAAGAACTTGAAGTAAGGTTGGCTACGGAATTTAAAACAGGACTGGAGAAAATTAACATCCAGTTTGAAACCCTCTTCTCTAAAATGTTCGGTGGTGGGGAAGCCCAACTTGTTTTGGTAAAAGAGACTCCGAAGAAATCTGAAGAGGATGAAGAAGCTATCGAAGCTCTTGAAGCCGATGAAGCTAAATCCGAAGAGGGGCTAGAAATTAGACTCAACCTGCCGAAGAAGAAGGTTAAGGGCTTGATGATGCTCTCGGGTGGTGAGAGGGCGCTCACCTCGATCGCGCTCATCTTCGCTATTTCACAAGTGAACCCGCCGCCATTCATTATCCTCGATGAGACGGACGCCGCGCTCGATGAATCGAACTCCAAGAAGTATGGTGACTTGGTAGAAATCCTTTCCGAACACTCTCAACTCATTCTCATCACTCACAACCGCGAGACCATGAGTAGAGCCGGAGTAATCTACGGAGTTACTATGAGTGGTAATGGCGTATCGAAACTACTTTCAATATCATTTGATGAAGCTTCCGAAGTAGCTAAGTAAAACTCCGCAATTATAGCTTAGAAAAACGCGCTATCATTTGTTGCTACAAATGCACGCTCCACTCCTGCCGTCGCAGTCTGTGACGTTTTTCTAAACTACATTTGCTCCGTTATCTTATACAAATGCGAAGTCGAGGGTCTTCCTCTCTGTATCAGCATTCATGAGCTTTACACGGACCTTATCGCCGAGAGAGTACTTCTTGCCTGTTTGTTTGCCCACTATTGCATAGAGCTTCTCGTTTAATTCATAGAAGTCGTCCTTCATATCACGGAGGCGTACCATGCCGTCGGACTTTGTCTCCGCTTCCTCAACATAAACACCCCACTCTGAAACACCAGAGATGATGGCGTCGAATTCCTGACCCACTTTATCCTGCATGTATTCAACTTGCTTGTACTTGATAGAAGTGCGCTCAGCATCGGCTGCTTCCATCTCGCGTTCGCTCGAGTCTTCACATAGACGCTGATATTTAATAATTTCATCCTGCTCGATCTTGCCTTGAGTGAGGAAGCGTTGGAGGAGCCTGTGTACCATAAGGTCCGGATAACGGCGAATAGGCGAGGTGAAGTGAGTGTAGTATTCGAAAGCAAGGCCGAAGTGGCCAATGTTCGCTGTAGAGTAGATAGCCTTCTGCATCGAGCGGATGGTGGCGGTCTTGATAAGTGTTTCGGCTGGGGAACCCTCTATAGAGCGAAGCATCTTCTTAATATCCTCCGCAGTAGTCTCGCCCTCCTTGTTATGAAGGTCGAAGCCAAGCGCCTTCACAAATGTAGCAAGCTGGATAATCTTCTCCCTATCTGGAGCATCGTGTATACGGTAGACGAAGGCGGCTTTAGGATTACTCTTGTATGCCGAGTGCATGTATGTAGCCACTTCGCGGTTAGCAAGGAGCATGAAGTCCTCAACGAGTTTGTGAGTGTCTTTGCGCATCTTCTTGTAAACCTTGATGGGTTTGCCAAGATCATCGAGTTCGAACTTCACTTCCTCTGTTTCAAATTCAATAGCACCCTTTTTAAACTTCTCCTCCCTTAGCTTGTAGGCTAGTTTGTTCAGAGCGTCGAGTTCTTCGTAGAATATGCCACTCTTCTTGTCTAAAGTTTCTTGAGCATCTTCGTAGGTGAAGCGTTTGTCGGATTCTATCAAAGTTCTGCCGAACCAGCGCTCCTTAATCTGCGCATGCTTAGCTAGGACAAAGACTGCCGAGAAGGCGTACTTGGGTTCATTGGGGTTAAGCGAACACAAGTCGTTGGAAAG
>JAIFWL010000015.1 GCA_019661845.1 Candidatus Parcubacteria bacterium | reverse complement strand
TACTTAGTTTATTAAAAACTATCACCTAGAACCTAGCCCCTAGCACCTAACCATGCGCTTCCAAGTACCACAATTTATCGAAGTTGAAGATAAAATTTTCGGGCCACTCACCTTCAAACAATTCATCTATCTTGCTGGAGGAGCGGGAGTCTGCGTCCTGCTCTTCACCTTCCTGCCTAAGTTCGTTGCTATCCTCGCTGGCATGCCTGTAGCAGCCTTCGCCTTGGCGCTAACATTTTATAAAGTGAATGACAAACCATTCATCAACGTCGTCGAAGCCTTCTTCAACTATTCACTCACCAACAAACTCTATATTTGGAAGAAAGAAGCTCCAACTATTAAGACCGGCATCCCTCAAGATCATAAGATTGAGCAAGTTTACGTACCGAAACTTTCTAATAGTAAATTACGCGACCTTACATGGAGTCTAGATATAAAAGAGAATCAGAATCCAGTCACGGAAGAAAACTCTAAAAACTAAGCGATAAATCCTAAATAAATCCCAATTTACAAATTATAATTTAGAAAATTTAGATTTGTTTAGAGTTTAGGATTTAGGATTTAGGGTTTATACTAGATGTATGACATCTAGTAGTAATGCTACTCAAGAGTTCGTTCCTATCAAGGAGGTGCGTGATGGCATCGTCATCTTGAAGGATGGGGGCATGCGAGCCATCCTCCTATGCTCCTCCATGAACTTCTCCTTGAAGGCAGAGGATGAGAGGAATGCTATCCTCTTCCAGTTCCAAGATTTCCTGAATTCACTCGACTTCTCGATAGAAATTCTTGTTCAATCAAGGAAACTCGACATACGACCTTATCTTGCACTCCTTGAAGCCCAGCAATCTAAGCAGACCAACAGCCTCCTTAAGATCCAAGTGAGGGAATATATAGAATTCATCAAGAACTTTACCGAGAGTACCAACATTATGACCAAGCACTTCTTCATTGTGGTGCCTTACAGCCCAGCACTCTTGTCAGGAGCCACTACTCAAAACATTGCTTCCAAGTTTGGCCTCGGGGCTACCAAGCCAGAGGTGAATACAGGTGATAGCAACTTCGATGAGAGTAGGAGCCAGCTTGAAGAGAGGATGAGTGTGGTGGAGCAAGGCCTCGTGCGCACGGGCATACGTGTAGCAAGACTCGGCACGGAAGAGGTGGTTGAACTCTTCTATAAAGCATTTAACCCTGGAGAAACGGATAAGCCCTTAAAGATGCAATAACATGGGAATACTGGATAAAATTTTAGGGAGGAAAGAGGGGGAGCCTAAGCAGGATTTACAATCCATCCTGCCTAAGGAGATATTTGAAGCTGGAGCTCTAGAACTCAAGGATATTATTGCGCCTTCAGCACTCAAGGTCACACCGAAGGAGATCAACTTGGGGGAGAAGATCTTAAGAAGCTTCTTCGTCATTTCTTACCCACGCTTCCTTTCCGAAGGATGGTTCTCACCGATCATTAACTTAGACAAAGTTTTCGACATCTCCATCTTCGTCCACCCTATCGAGACTTCGAAAGTACTCCATCAGTTCCAAAGGAAAGTAGCCGAAGTGCAGAGCCAGATTCATACCAGGGAAGAGAAGGGGCTTGTGCGCGATCCAATGCTCGATGTAGCTTACCAAGACCTTGAGAACTTGCGTGACCAACTCCAACAAGCACAGGAGAAGCTCTTTGATGTGGGTCTATACATTACTCTATATGGTGATTCCGAAGCAGAGCTAGATAAGGTTGAGTCGGAAATCAAATCAATCTTGGAAGCGAAACTTATTTATGTTAAGCCCGCTCTCTTCCAACAAGAGCAGGGTTATAAGAGTACTCTTCCTCTCGGCAACGACTTACTAGCCGTACACTCCAAGCTCAACTCCTCACCACTCTCATCACTCTTCCCCTTCACCTCATTCGACCTCACTTCCGATAAGGGTATCCTGTATGGAATCAATAGGCACAACTCTTCACTCGTCCTCTTCGACCGCTTCTCCCTCGAGAACTATAACTCGATCATGTTCGCTAAGTCTGGCGCAGGTAAGTCATACGCCACCAAGCTCGAGATCTTGCGTACACTCATGTTCGATACCGATGTGATCGTCATTGACCCAGAGAAGGAGTATGAATACATGGCTGAGGCTACAGGTGGACGCTACTTCAACATCTCCTTGAACTCCGAGCACCACATCAACCCCTTCGACCTACCAGTACCTGGGCCAGGGGAGAGTGCCGCCAATGTATTGAGGAGTAACATTATCAACCTCGTAGGTCTCTTCCGCCTCATGATGGGAGGATTAACCGCTGAAGAGGATGCGATCATAGACCGTGCTATTACCGAAACTTATGCGCTCAAGGATATTACGGCCGACTCCGACTTCCGAAGTATTGAAGCACCTCTCATGAGTGACTTCGAGCTCGTCCTCACGGGTATGGAAGGGGGTGAGTCCTTGGCACAAAGACTCTCTAAGTACACTAAGGGTACTTGGGCAGGCTTCATCAACCGCCCTTCAAATGTGGATATCAATAAGAAGTTAGTCGTCTTCTCCCTCCGCGACATGGAGGATGAGTTGAAGCCGATAGCCATGTACATAGTTACTCACTACATCTGGAACGCTATTAGGAAGGAGTTGAAGAAGAGACTCCTCGTTATCGACGAAGCTTGGTGGATGATGAAGAGTGAGGACACCGCCTCATTCCTCATGGGCCTTGTTAAGAGAGGGAGAAAATACTTCCTCGGCGTAGCCACTATCACTCAAGATGTGGGCGACTTCTTGAAATCTCCTTATGGAGTACCGATCATTACCAACTCTTCGATCCAGATACTCTTGAAACAATCACCGACTACTATAGATGAACTCCAAAGAACATTTAACTTAACAGATGAGGAGAAATTCTTGTTACTCGAATCTGATGTGGGGGAGGGGATCTTCTTCGCTGGACTTAAACACGTGGCCATTAAGAGCATTGCATCATATACCGAGGATCAGATCATCACCTCAGACCCTTCACAAGTCCTAGCGATAAAGAAGGCTAAGCAAGATGCTATAGAAGATCAGGAGGAAGCAGCCCTTGCTCAGCAGAATGAGATAAAGCAGGCTGCATCTTCCGAACAAAATGGGAGTTAATTAGTTAATTAATGGATGAGACACCAGTTTACAGGAGGGGAGGAGCACAGCGAAGAATAACTGACGCTGCTCGTAGCCTTGCAGAAAAACTAAATAAGGAGATAGAGAAGGGGAATGATAATTCTGCCTTTATGATTGCCGTGCTTCTAGCTGCATTTAAGGACTTCCTCGACATAATATTAACTGTGACCTTTGTTGGTCTTATTCCTGGAGTAGATTTTGTCGTTGGTTTATTTCTAACTTCATTTCTTTTCTTCTTCATGCTTGGGAAGGGTTGGTTCTTAAAATGGCGCTTACGTGTGTGGTTTTGGGTTCTTGGACTATTTTTTGATGGGTTACCCCTGTTTAGTGCTTTACCAACTAATACTCTGCTCGTGCTGTACGCTTGGAGGCTTACAAAAAAGAGGAAGGTTAATGCAGAAGTAAAAATGAAAGATCTCCATAATTTAACGGAGAAGGAGATCAACGCCCTTAATGCTGATATAAGTTTGTTGGAAAATGATCATAAGGGGTATGTTAAAAATTCTCTCCGCCCAACATTTAACTCCACTCCACAACAAACTCGTAATACAAACTACCGTCCACTATTACAACGAGTGGATTCGATTGCAAAGCCGACTAATATAGGTGGGGCTTTTAATAGCAAGGAACGATTTATTAAAAAGGCACTGAACAACACCCTCTCTAGACCCCCCGTACCACCACCATCAGTACGTAGACCATTGGAAGATAGACCTGAAGAATCTACCCTTAGACAAACTGCTAATAGTAATAATGGTGTAAGAAACGAGAAAGAAGAACTGAGGCAGATACTCTCCGATAATTTCACTCCCCAACACCAGGAACTCATACAAGACACCCGTCAATCTAAGTTAAATTGGGTGCAGTCAGAATCTTTTGCGACAAGACTTAAGAATAAAGGGGCATCTGATGAAGATGTTGAGCAAATCAAAAACAAATTAACCCAAAATGCTTTAGATGGAAATGTATATATACTTTCCCCAGAAAACTTTAGTAAAACAGTAGATCATTTACATCGGGTCACAGGAGAAACCAATATTAAGGAGGCCGCTGCATTTCATAACCCAGAAAACAAGATGGTGGTCTTAAAACAGAGCAGTGCTCCACCAATGCCCCCACTCCCAGGTAAACCAGCACAACCATATAAACCAACCTTAAAAGTAGACGAGACCCAGCTTCATCATGAATACGGGCATCTTGTAGCAGGAGACCTTTGGAAAAATAAAATATTTAAAGATTGGAACCCAAAGTTTAAAACTGATGCTCCTGACCCAGAATATGTTGGAAAAATACAAGAAACAGATACCCGAATCAGATCAATGTTTAGAGATTTGGGAGGGAAATTCAACCCCAATAATCAGAAATTTACTCCAGAACATTTGAAGTCATTACGAGAGATGGGAGGGAAAATAAGTAATGACACCAGAGATTTACTGGCTCATTATGATGACGAAGAATTAGTGAGGTTAGCTAATGAAATGCCTGCTATTTAAAAATCGCGGTATAATAAAAGTATGAAGAAATGAGAGAATAATGAACAATTTACAATTTACAATTTACAAAAAAATTAAGTATCCATTGTTTATTGTTTATTGTTTATTGTTCCTGAGCACCCACTCGGTGCTTGCACAATCTGTAGACTTGCTCTGGCAGGCACAGACTTACACACCGCCGTTTTATGAGGGGAAGGCTCTCTGGAGTAAGCAGTCAGTCATTAGATTGGTAGCTATACCACAAGGATTGGGAACCCCTAGTAACTTAATTTATAAATGGATCAGGAATGACACTGTGCTTGGCAACATTTCTGGTGTGGGTAAAAATACTTTAACCTATGTTGACTCCATTCTCTCTCGTCCTCAAACCTTCGAGGTTCAAATCCTTTCCTCTGATGACAGCGTGCTCGCTCGAGATAGTGTCTCTCTAGCCCCACGCGATCCTAGTATCGCAGTATATGAGAACAACCCTTTGTATGGCTTCCTCTTCCACCGCGAGGTAGGAGGGGAATATGACCTGAGGGAGAAGGAGGTTAGCTTCGGCGCGTTCCCATACTTCTTCAGCGTAGCGAATAGGGTAAACAACCAAGCCAATTACGAGTGGCGAGTGAATAATGGGTCGGCACAACTAGGAGCCTCGGTCACTTACCGTGCACCGGAGGATAACTCTGGCTCTTCCATAGTCTCTATCAAGGCCTCCCATGTACAAGACATTGTTCAGGAGGTAAAGAAGGATTTCTTGGTAAAATTTGGAGAAAATAATGCACAATAAAAAATTTACAATTTACAAGCTTCTCCTTCCTTTATTGTTTATTGTTTATTGTTTATTGTTTATTGGCACCAATCTGGCTCTTGCTGCAGACCCTCCTAAGCCTACCGAATACACTCTCCTTGCCCCTCTACCATTGAACGGTCTAGATAAGGGAAAGGTGGATACAGCCAATACTAAAACTTTTATCCCTGGGCTCATCAAGCTCATCATCGCAGTGGCTGGAGCCCTGGCGGTAATAATGATCATGTATGGAGGTATTCAATACATCTCTACCGCCGCTTTCGAAGGGAAGGCGAACGCTAGGAAGACTATTGAGGATGCCTTATGGGGCTTACTCCTAGCCATAAGTGCATGGCTCATCCTCAACACTATTAATCCAGCGTTAGTTAGTCTTAACCTAAACCCTGAAGTTCAACAAATCCCCGAGGGGAATGGTGTTCCTTGGGATCCTGGAGAGATTGGTGGGGGTCCAGGGGGAATTGGTCAAATACCCATGACCCCAGAGGAGATAGCCGCAGATAAGGAGGTGAGAGGGAGATTAACTAAGGCAGGGGTCCAGATAAATGCCGGCCCATGCCTTAAGGGTGAGGGTTATGGCTGCACTAATTTAAATGGTTTGGGCGAAGCTGCAATCCAAGGCCTCGCCACCTTAAAGGGTGACTGTAAGTGTACTGTAATGGTTACAGGAGGAACGGAACCTGGCCCCCATAAGACTCATGGGGTAGGTAAACCTATTGTTGATATTGCTAATGATGCAGGGTTCCGAAGTTGGATGGCTTCAAAAAAGTTTTTAACTGTTGATGGCACTGGTGCGGTAATAAAATTAAGCAGCGGTAGACAAGCTGCACTAACTTTCGAGAAAGCGGGTCAGGGTAATTCCACAGGAGATCATTGGCATTCCATATTCTAATCTTATGTTTAAGAAATCAATTACTCTCATCGTAATTTTCCTCCTCCTAGTTGCCGGCTCGGGCTGGTTTGTCTTCATGCGTGGTTCTAGTGTCCCAGTAGGTGAGGCAATTAAAAATATTCTGCCCTTCGGCTCGAGTGGAGAGGATATCCAACCAACAACTGACAACCAACGACCGACAACAATCATAAATACAAATGCAGAAGATAATTTCTTAGTAAACGACGAGTCTGGTAAACCAGTTGATGATTTACTACATCTAAGCAGCGCACCAGTAGCTGGAGCCGTCTCTTTTATAAGTAAGGGTAATACTGTAGTGCGTTACGTCGATAGAGCCACTGGCCACATATATGATGTTACCCTTCCTGGCCCCAACTCATCTTCCACTCCCTTCAAGAGTAATGTCACTAATCAAACTATTCCTAAGATTTATAGTGCCCACTTCCGTCCTGATGGCGGGGCCGTGCTCTTACGTTATTTGAAGGGGGAGGAAGATGTGGTAGAAAACCTTTCCCTTACTCTTACTCCACCTACAGCGACCAGCACTGACAGCCTCTATGGTATTGCGGCCACAACATTGCGTGGAGATATAAGTGCTGTAGCAGTTGGAACAGGGAACACCCTCTTTTATGCATTGAGTGACTCTGGGGCTATTGTTTCCTCAACCTTTAATAACCCAGTTATTAAAACTCTTTTTACCTCAACCTTCACTGAGTGGGGGTTAAGGAGTGCGGGCAACACTCTATGGCTCACCACCAAGCCGAGTGGCCAAGTGGTGGGGAGGAGTTACATCTTGAATACAAGCACCAACTCTCTTAATCGTGTACTTGGCCCTATGAATGGTCTTAGTGTGATGCCAGAGAGTAGTGGTACTCGAGTATTTTATTCTTATGTAGAAGGATTAGAACCTAAGTCTGCTGTAAAGAATTTGAAAACGGGTGCTGTCTTAGATATCTTACCCGTAACTCTAGCAGACAAATGTGCTTGGTCTATAAAGAAGAATAACCTCGTATTGTGCGGAGTGCCTGATAATGGAGTAGGGGTGAATGAGCCTGATAACTGGTACCAAGGACGCTCGCACTACTCGGATCGACTCTGGCTCTATAACACCACGAGCGAAATCACTCAGGTCATCCTAGAGCCTAAATCTAGTTTCAACTTGGATTTAGATATTTACCAACCACAACTTTCTCCCAATGAAGATTATCTTATCTTCATTAATAAATCCGACCTCTCACTCTGGGCATTTAAACTTGGACCGTTTTAAGATGACGCTTAACGTATAGTTCTTGAAGAGCACTGAATAAGTTTGTAGTGAGGAAGTAGAGGCCAATAACCCCAGAAATTTTATAAGAGATGAAGAACATGAGGAGTGGGAAGAAGTATTTCATTTGTTTCTGCATACTTATAGTTAGATTATCACCGAAGGAAGATGCGGAGGGAGAGGGAACCTTATTACTATTTGATGACACGTGGAGTTGGAAGTAAGTAGCTAGAGCCGCTAAGAGCGATAGGAAAAGACTCTTCCCACTAATATCTATCACTCCTAGGAAAAGGGTGTTGATATGTTCTGGCGCATGAATAAAGGAATATAAAATAGTCTCCTTAACTTCAGGAAAGCCTATAAAGAT
>JAIFWL010000076.1 GCA_019661845.1 Candidatus Parcubacteria bacterium | reverse complement strand
GGAGGAAGAACAAGCGCGCACAATACGACGCTGGTGGTATGAGTGGAGGTTTCGGGGGAGCAGGCTTTAATCCCAATGACTTCGGTTTCGACTTCTCGGGCTTCAGCTCACAAGGATTCGATACTGGCGATCTTGGTGACATCCTCTCAAGCATCTTCGGTGGTAAGCGTGTGCGTCGCGGTCGAGACATCGCGGTAGACATCGAACTCTCATTCCAAGAGTCGGTCTTCGGTGTGGAGAGGAAAGTGGTAATCAATTCTAAATTAGTAAAGCAGAAAGAAGTTTCTATAAATGTCCCTCCCGGCATTGACGACGGTCAGATGGTTCGACTCTCGGGCATGGGCGAGACACTTGAGGGTGGAGTGCCGGGGGACTTGTATGTGAAGATTCATGTGAGGAAGCACCCGTACTTACGCAAAGAGGGTTACAACCTCATTATGGACTTACAGGTCAAGCTCACCGAAGCGCTTTTGGGTGCTGATAAGGTTATTGGCACTCTCGATGGTGAGATTACACTCAGGGTTCCAAGTGGTACCAAGCACGGCACGATACTCAGAGTGAAGGGTAAGGGCGTGCCACACGACAACAGACCATCTTCGGCTAAGTCATCGGCCAATCGTGGCGACTTGTACGTACGTATCGGTATTCAAATTCCAGAGAAGCTTCCTAAAGATGCTAAGAAGCTGGTTGAGGAATTAAAGAAACTCGGCATCTAATAAATTTATAAAATGAACCCAGCTACTCGTTACCTAGAACAACTCAATACCCAATACCTGAAGCTTCATAAGGAGTATGAAGATTTGTTCTGGATCTCCTTCATGGGGGATCATTCAGTAGACAAGAAGAAGGATGAGGCTCTGACCAAGCGTGATGCCTTCCGTGCTAGTGCTGATCATGTTGTTAAACTCAAGAGCTTCCTTCCTATCAAGGACAAGAAGCTTAGTGAACGAGTCAATATCTGGATCAACTTCTTCGAACTTCATCAGACTCCTGTAGAAGCTGTAGCGGTGAAGAAGAAGATCGATGCTCTGGAGAGTAAGATTACGAAAGAGAAGACATCTAGGAAGGAGGGTTATATAGATCCGTATACGAAGAAGTTTGTACCCACATCTTACTTAAAGATGAGTACAATGATGCGCACTCACGATGATGAGAAGATTCGTAAGGCTTGTTTTGAAGCGAAGGAGAAGTTGGCTACCGAGCACCTAAAGGAGTATGTAACTCTTATCGCCTTGAGGAATGAGTATTCGAGGATACTTGGCTTCACTGATTTCTATGATTTCAAAGTTAGGCGAAATGAAGGGATGACAAAGAAGGAACTCTTCGACATCTTCGATACTATTTATGATAAGACCAAGTATGCCTTCGCCGATATTCGTAAGCTGGAGAAGGGGATGCCCGGCTTGAGGAAGCCGTGGAACTTCGGCTACATGATTGCTGGAAACTTTACCAAGGAGGATGATCCTTACTTCCAGTTCGATGAAGCTATTCTACGATGGGGACGCTCCTTCGCAGCGCTCGGTATCAATTTCCAGAAAGGCTCCCTCACTCTCGACCTACTCGATCGTCAGGGGAAATACAATAACGGTTTCTGCCACTGGCCGAAGATAGTGCACTATAAGGACGGTAAGAGGCAGCCAGGCTCCTCAAACTTCACCTGTAATGTCGTGGCGGGTCAGATAGGTTCTGGGGTCTCTGGCTATAGGACCTTATTCCACGAAGGTGGGCACGCAGCACACCTCTTAAATGCTGAAGAGAGTGAAGTGATTCTAAATACTGAATACCCACCGGCTGTCGCTTCCTGGGATGAGACGCAGAGTATGTTCCTCGATACCGTGTTCGCAAGTATCGAGTGGAAGATACGTTACGCCTTCCCC
>JAIFWL010000014.1 GCA_019661845.1 Candidatus Parcubacteria bacterium | reverse complement strand
TCAATAGTGACATCTAGTCCACTTACAATTTCTACTCCTGCAGAAAGAAGTGATGAGAGAGTACGAGCAGTGCGGGCAGCTTGCACCTCCTTAACCATGGGGCCGATAACAGGAATTCTAATAGAAACCTTATCGAAGAGTGAATGTCCTACCTTGCTTCTAAAGAAGACTACGGCTAGAAGGATGAGGAGGAGCAGGCTTGAGATCACAAGTATTGTATTGGCTATCATGAAGTCACTTGCGTAAATGATGACTCGTGTAGCGAGAGGCAACTGTACTCCTAAGCCCTCGAAGGTCGCTGTGAGAGTCGGCACCATATATATAAGGAGTAGGATGGCGAGCACCACCATAACCGTGAGGATAACCGCAGGATAAATCATGGCTCCACGCACCTTCTTCACCAAGAGGTGTGACTTCTCCATCTGGTTACCGACGATAGTAAGGGAATTCGAGAGGCTTCCTGACTCTTCACCCGCCTTCACCATAGATACGAAGAGTGGAGAAAAAATCTTCGGATGCTTGGCCAATGCTTCAGAGAGCGTGAGGCCCTTGCTTACATCGGCCTCAATATCGGCAAGGAGCTTCTTAAAGTTCTTATGCTTGGCCTGCTTGCCCATGACAGTGATAGCGCGAGTTACAGGAAGTCCTGCGGCCAACATGGAGCCCAGGTTCTTAGCGAAGTTGATCTTCTGCTCTGCACTAATACCACCGAAGAGGCTACCAGTGGAGATATTGCCCCCCGCTTTCTTCATTTCCTTGATAGAAATGACGCTTCCACCCTCTGCACGAATTATTTTGTACAGAGCGAAGCGATCTGGAGCCTCAACCGAGCGCTCATACTCCTCTCCACTCGCACTCTTCGCTTTGTATTTATAAAAAGTCATGTACCAGAATAAAACTGGTTTAATTATAACCTGATTTACTTAAATTTATTCTGAAACCACACGTAACACTTCCTCAATACTGGTCGTACCTTGTGCAGCTTTGAAGATACCGTCTTCGATCATGGTCATCATGCCATCTTTCTTCGCCTGCTCCTCTACCTCCCCTGCTGTAGCACCCTTCATGATAAGTTCCTTCACTGCGGCATTCACCCGTAACACTTCGTGAATTCCGATACGACTCTGGTAACCATCGGGGGTCTCTGGACTCACAACAGGTTTGTAGAATGGCACCTTGTCCCAAGTATCTGCTTCACCAATCACCTTCTCCCTCTTCAATAGTGCGAGCATACGGTCTAGGGAAATCGTCTTGCCCATGTTGTCTAACTCTTCTTTACTTAAGAAATACTTTGTCTTGTTGGCTGCCAACCTTCTTACCAAGCGTTGTGCAATAACAATATTTAAAGTTGATACAAGTAGAAATGGTTCCGCCTTCATGTCGAGCAAGCGAGGTATTGCTCCTGCAGCAGAGTTGGTGTGAAGAGTGGAGAGTACCAAGTGTCCGGTGAGCGAAGCATTGATAGCGAGGCCTGCAGTCTCGTTATCACGGATCTCTCCCACCATGATGATGTCTGGATCCTGGCGAACGAGAGTACGAAGACCGTTGGCGAAGCTGAAACCGATCTCAGGGCGCACCTGTGTTTGATTCACTCTTGGCATCTGATACTCAATAGGATCCTCGATAGTAGAAATGTTTACTCTCGGCGTATTAAGGAGGTCAAGCATAGTGTAGAGAGTAGTCGTCTTACCAGAACCAGTTGGACCAGTGGCGAGGATCATCCCAGTCGTAAGCTTCATCGCCCTGTGTAAATCTTCTAAGCCATTGCCATGGAAGCCAAGTCCCTCAAGGGTAAAACCGGCTGCATTCTCCCTCAATAATCGCATAACAGTTTTCTCCCCGTAGTAAGTAGGTAGAGTTGAGACACGGAATGAGACCTGCTCACCTTCAGCAGTGATCTTGAAGCGACCGTCTTGGGGCATACGCTTCTCATCCAACTTCAAGTTCGACAAGACCTTAATCCTAGCTGTAATGCCGGATGCAGTGCTCTTAGGTAGGACCATGGCATCGCGCAAGATGCCATCAATCCTATAGCGCACGAGGAGTTGCGCCTCCTCTGGCTCAATGTGAATATCTGATGCTTCTTGCAGTATGGCGTGCTTAAGCAAGGTATCGACGATGCGCACTACCGGGATGTCTTCAGCCAGCTTCTTAAGTTCGCCGGGATCAATCTCTTCGCCCTCTGCTCTATCCTTCGCAGGGCCTAAGGTGCCAGCTTCCTTACGAATGATGTCGCCGAACTCTGCCTTAAGTGTCTTCTGGTAAGACATGAGTGCCCACTTCATGGACTCGTCGTCAGTGAGGCGGGGAAGAATCTTCAACCCCACCTTCTTCTTCACAAAGTCAATTGCAGTAAGGTCCTCAGTATCAAGCATCGCTACTTCGAGCGCGTCATCAGTCTTCCTGAATGCCACGATGTTGTGATTCCTAGCAATTGGTTCAGGGATAAGTGAGAGGACAGTGAAGTCTAACTTCTGATTCTTAAGATCGACGAAAGGAATGCCCAAGATATAGGCATGCATGCGACGAAGATCGTCCTCGCTCAAAGAGCCACGAGAGACCAATACTTCACCAAGCTTCTGCCGCTTCTCACTTGCAACTACTTTCGCAGCTTGCAAGTCCTCTTTAGAAATTAAGCCAGAGTCGGCAATGAAGCTTTCAAGTTGAGTTTCATCAATGTGCATTTTTTAAAATTCTTCAAGATGCGGGTTGAAGTTTACTTGTACACTTGACCCACCTGCTCCACCAGGACAGCTTGCACTAAGTGCATCAGAATCATTGACCGTCACCGTAGCAGTCTTAGTACCTACAGTGCTATAAGTCTTCACATAAGGATTGGTTGTAGGTGCAGGACTTACTGGAATGTTTGTACCACTCCATGAGTAAGTGTATGGAGCAGTGCCACCAGTCACAGTAGCTGTCCAAGTAACAGGTTGGCCTACGAGCACAGTTGCAGGAGACGCTGCACAAGAGACACTCATAGGTGGATTTGCGACGATGAGATTGAATGTCGTCGTCTTGCCAAGTGGTGAACCAGTAACAGTAATAGGATAAGTGCCAGCAGTAGTTGAAGGGCTCACAGTGAATGTAATCACGGATACACATCCTGGATAGCATGGGTTATTAGAAATACTGTATGAGGTACCAGATGGAACCCCTGAAAGCGATATGGTAACAAGCTGATTTGTACCACTATTGTAAACCTTCGTAATATTATTCTGAGTGAATGCATTTCCACTCGTCTTCGTCACATTGGAGCTACCAGAATTAGCAAGACCGTAATCGAAACCCGAAACTGCAAATGTAGCTGCCGTGTTCTTACTGGTGTCTAAAGTAAGGGAGCACCCTGAACTTTGTCCTGCACAAGCGCCAGTCCAACCCACGAAGATTTGCCCTGCGGCCGGCGTAGCAATAACACTCACACCTACTCCTTGGGTAAAGGTGGCACTACATGTACCCGGGCAACTAATGCCACCCGGTGCTGTGATAGTGCCCGACCCTCCAGCAATAGAGGTGGTTAGAGTAGCTGATCCTGGATTAAATACTCCTTGGATTAACTTGTTCGAGTCCATAGTGAAGGTGTATGGATTCGTCACTAAACGATGTGCGGGATCATTAACAGCGCCAAGAACCCAGTACGAGAAAGCATATACACCCTTACTCGTGCCGGTGAGAGTTACAGATGTGCCAGGTGCATACTGCTGGCTACAATCCCCTGCACCTGAAATACAATTAATACCTGAACCAGTAATATCTCCATCTCCTGCTAAGAGAGTGGTGGTGAGTGTATAAGGAGCGACGACATTTATAGGAGTTTGAGGGGAAGCATCTCCGAACCAATGTACAAATTCACTAACCATCCTCCATTGGAAGTAATAAGTGCCGGGTGTAGAAGGAGCAGTAACGTTGTAGTTGAATGTCGCACTCGCTCCCGTAGGAATATTCGATGGCACCGCTACTCGCCACATATTCCATGCATCTTCATACATTAGACCCAACTTATAACCGACATTGGTATTGATATCCGAACCATAGGTGCAGCATGTCCAGGTATTGCTACCCATGTTGCGCATAGTTATAGAAGCTGGGAATACTTGGCCAGCATAAACAGTTGTTGGCACTACTTGAGAAATATATTCTGAACAATCATCACATCCTGGTGGTGGTGGTGCCTCTCCTACTCCTACATATATAGAGTCGCTTGCTGCGCCATCTGGGCCATTACAGTTAAGAGTGTAGGTGACTGATGCAGAGAGTGCACCGGTAGATTGCGAACCTGATGTACCAGTCCAACCAGTTGGTGTGACCGAACAACTTGTAACATTAGTCGAAGTCCAAGAAATAGTTGCCGATGCTCCCGAAGCAATACTGATAGAACTATCAGAACCATTGGCCTTAATATCTGCTATTGGTGTGCCGGGTGGTGGAGGTGGAGGAGGTGGAGGAGGTCCACAAGTGCCATCGTCGGTATAAATAATATTGAAAGTGATAGTATTTCCATTCGTAACATTCTGATTTGAAGATGGAGAAAATGATTTGGTGTAACAAGCAATTGAATCGGCAACAATAGAATATGAACCAGGCCCACCAGAGTAACTGCTGAAGGTTCCAGACCCACTAAAATTATTCGGTCCTGTTATAGTCCAGTGAGTGGTCATATTTGAGGTGACATTTATAGTGGCTTGAGCATCAACGATTCTGAAATTCAATCTCCCATCCCACATTTCATTTATGTGTATGTGATAATCACCTGCTGGGAGACTGCTGATAGGTAGTGAGGCATCCATGAAATACTCTAGTCGTTCGAATTGGTGCCCCGGATTCCCGTCTGCACAAGTTACATTTTTTGCCTCCTCATTATTAGCTCTATTATAGTCACTCCCTTCAACTAAATTTTTATCATAGACTATTGAACCTCCGGAAAATCCAGTATTGATTGAAACGTTTATATTTGAACCAAACGGATCATTCTGATAACCATGTAATCTATCCCCGTAATCTGGGTCAGAAGAGCAGGTGCTGTCAAAATAAGCTGAGGGGATACTGCCAAAGAATCTTATATTGTTTTGTGCTCCTCTTTGGAAAGTGAGGGGGTAAATATTTGAGTAATCAACTCCAGATTCTAGAAAGAAATGTACTGCATCGAAATCAGGTGGGATTCTATCTGTAAAAACTCCATCGGCTTTAACTAAAGTTTGCGGAAAAATAATAAATGCAAAGAAAATCAAAGAAGATAGGAGATACTTTTTATTTAAAAAGTCTTTCATTGTCATTAAAGCTAATAAATATTGTAGCACAAGAAAAATTGAAAAGGCCCAGAGATTGCTCTCTGGGCCTCAGGTTTACTAAGTGCTCAGCTTTCACTGAACGATTTGACTCCCAGCCCTCTTGAAGAGAGCCATGGTCGACTGCTCGCCCAGGTTAGTGGTGATCGGCTTGATCGCCACCAACTGGATGCCGTCGATTGCCAAGCTTCGGCAATCGTTCGTCTCCCGAGCTGGGTCAACGGCACAGGCGCCGTACTGCACCCCATCTTGGAACGGGACGGAGCTGATGTTCGCGCTGAACCTCATCAGATCCTCGCTGCGCTCCATTTGGATATATTCGAAGCTGACCACCGATTGCCATTGGCCGGCTTCCAACTTGATTATTTTCACCCGAAGAATCAGGGAATCCTTCTTGTCCGGGCGCTCAACACTCGGACGCTCGTAGGTCAACACCTGGAACGATGGTCCTGGTGGCGCCTGTGTAGGACCAGGGGAAGTGGGGGCCTTACCACCACAGCCCCACGACCCCAACGCGAGTACGACGACGATCGCCGACACTATCCGCTTGGCCATGAGGCCCTCCTTCCCCGCCTAGGCGGAAAAATGGTTCCATCGTATATAGACGGGTAGACTTACCCGCTAATACGTTCTGTAATTAGTATACCCCTAAATTATGCAAAAGTCAAGAAAATGGGGATAAAAAGTGTATAACTTACTTAGCTTGTCTTAAGGTACTCTTCTCAAGAATGGTGATTTTGGTTGCTGTGAACTTATCCGCCTCTAGGGATTTAACGGTCCCTGAGCCATAAAATACTGCCTTATCCCCTACTCTTACCTTAGATACCACCTCTTTGGCACTCAATACCTCTGTCGAAGTTTGAGTTACAGAAGCTTGGAAAATTACTTGTGTATTTAGAAATACCTCCTTTTCATACTGTCTTACCTTGTTGCCCTCTGAGCTACGCTCTACCCTACTCGCATTGATAACGATACTACCCTCTTTCACAGCGGCAATTTGTCCTTCTAAAGAAATTTGGGAGAGTTCCAACTTTTCAGCTTTCTCCGCTGCTAGCTCTTCAGGCTTAGCTTGTTTATAAATCCAGAATCCTCCTCCGAGCAATACGAGGATAACGAGGAGTGAGAGAACTATCGTAATTACTTTCCCTTTAGTCATCATTTGTTAAATATTGTACCATAATGAAAAAGGATACATGCCCCGTTAGAGATCTCTAGTGTGGTAATATCAGAATATGAAAAGTAACTACGGACACGCTAGTGTGTCCTATCTCTAACGGGATGCACAAAATTATCTCCTGGAATGTGAATGGTATCCGAGCGGTACACAAGAAGGGCCTCTTCCTCCCCTTCATCGAGGAGCACCAGCCAGATATCCTCCTTCTACAGGAAACTAAGGCCCAGGAGCACCAGTCTGAAGTGGATTTGCCTGACTACGAGGAGTATTGGAATAGTGCAGAGAAGAAGGGTTACAGCGGCACCGCTATTTTTACCAAGATTAAGCCCCTTTCGGTAGTAAATGGGCTTCCGGAGAAGATAGCTAAGAAATATGGGTTAGAAGACGACGGCTACGGCGACCCAACCAAGGAGGGGCGCGTAATAACGGCTGAATTTAAGGACTTTTTCGTTGTTTCGGTCTATACGCCCAATGCCAAGGACGACCTCTCTCGCCTATCCTTGAGGCACAAGCACTGGGACCCCGCCTTCCTCGAGTATATGAAGGAGTTACAGAAGAGGAAGCCAGTAGTATTCGGCGGAGACCTTAACGTCGCCCATACTCCAGATGACCTGGCTAACCCTAAGAGTAATGAGGGCAAGAAGGGCTTCACCATCGAGGAGCGTGAAGGGATTGTCAGTATCATCAAGGCTGGATTTATCGATACATTTCGCCTGTTTAAACAAGGTAAGGGCTACTACACGTGGTGGAGTCATTTCGCCAACTCTCGTGAGAGGAATGTAGGTTGGAGGATAGATTACTTATTCATCTCTCCTACTCTAAAGGACAGGGTGAAGAGTGCTGATATCCTCCCTCAAGTCTATGGTTCTGATCATTGCCCAGTTGTTTTAGTATTGAAATAATAAAGGACAAAGTTATCCACAGTTTTTATTATGCATTTTGTCCTTGACAAGATATCATTGATTTCAGACGGACGACGGATATTGTTTTACTCTCTAGCAAGCATTAGAAGTTGACCATCTTGATCTTTGGAGAAGCGCACTCCGTAGAACCTAGAAGACTTTCTGGTCTTCGAGGAACAAGCAGATGTGGAAAGCCCCCAATCTTATCTATTTTTTGTGGCTTCAGCACAGCCGTGCCACCTCGTTCTCTGGAATCCTCTTCTGACAGCCTAATAATTACCATTAGCCAATCCCCCTTGGCAGATGGAACCCCCACTGCCGGACCCCTCGACAGTGGGTTTTTGTTTTAAACGACATATCGTGTGTCCGAGAAAGGCCGTAGGAATAAGGCAAATTAGGTAATAATGTTGATAACTGTGGACAATTGTGGGGATGATGGGTATTAAAAGACACCTAGTTTACAGACAAATGTCCCTACATGCCCCAGAATGTCTTTAATTTAAGCCATATTTTAGATAATACCCCACATACCTACGTTTCATATGAAACTTATACCATAGAACGTTAAACATGAAACTCGACAATAGAACAGAGAAGAGGAAGTTAGGAGATATAGGGGAGAATATCGCCTGTGATTTCCTTAAGAATAGGGGATATACGATAGTAGAGAGGAATTACCTCCGTAAGTGGGGCGAGATAGATATAGTGGCCAGGAAAGGTGAGGTGATTCACTTCGTAGAGGTTAAGAGCGTCAGCGGTGTTTCCCATGGAACATCT